>NZ_JACOOD010000014.1:0-103946 GCF_014287405.1 Bacteroides sp. NSJ-48
GGATACATCACCGAAAGTGCCCGGTATAAAGCAAAAAGATGTGAAGGTTGCCCTTTGCGTGGCAGTTGTTTTAAAGCTCGGGGGAACCGTATTATAGAAGTCAACCACCGGTTAAATCAATACAAACGGCAGGCACGGGAAAGGTTGCTCTCAGAAGAAGGTATCAAGCATAGAGGCAGGAGGTGTATAGAACCAGAAGCTGTGTTTGGACAAATGAAATACAACATGGCATACAGAAGATTCCGGCATGTGGGAGAAGACAAGGTTACAATGGACTTTGCTTTCTTTGCTATAGCCTTTAATATCAAAAAAATGTGTGCTAAACTGATAAAAGAAGGAAAGGGGCTCATTACAGTTGCCAAATATATGTTTATGGGACTATTTATAACCCGATATAATTGGAATATAGCAACTTGTTGCCAAATGCATGAGGAAAAAGCAGCATAGCCAAAAGAAAATATAGCAGAACTTAAAATATAAATGAGGTTGTGCCAACGTTTTGACACAACCTCTTCTTTTTATAACCGTAGGTTTTTATGTCAGTATATGCTTTGTTTCTTTATTTTTTCTAAAAAGCTGGTACAATGTGGTTATTATTTTGTTATTTTTACAGTGAACATTCATGTAGCGGAGATATGAGTGTAGCTAATCATACAGATAAATCTTTATTGTTTGATTCCTGATTCGCATAAAAAAAACAAAAACTAATAACAATAGAATAGCTATGAAGAAATTCCAAAGATTTTGTACATTGTTTCTGCTGATGATCGGGTTGTGCTCCTTTGCTTTGCACGCTCAGTCCTATGCAGGTTTGTGGAGGCAGGTGGAGCAGGCTCAAAAGAAGAGTTTGCCGCAAACGGTAGTGAAACTGACGGAGAAAATCTACCGGAAAGCCGAGTTGGAGAAAAATGCTCCGCAAATGCTCAAGGCATATATCTGTCGGGAGGCCTATCAGGAAAGACTGACTCCGGATAGCCTGTATACGAATTTGAAGAAGTTGGAAAGTTGGGTGGAATCGGAGAAAAACCTGGTAAATAAAGCTATTCTGCATTCATTGCTTGCCCGCGAGTATTCGGACTATATGCGGCATAACCGGCGGCAGTTATCAGACCGTACGGCGCTAGATGTGGACGAAGCTCCTGCCGATATCAGGGAATGGAGTACTAACCTTTTTGTTGCTAAGGTAGATGAACATAACCTGGCTTCATTGAAGGACTCTGTTCGTTTGCTTGAGGTCTCTTCCAAGGAATATGTGCCTTTTGTCGAGCTTGAAGACGGAAGCCGCTTCTATGGGCACGATATGTATCATCTGCTGGCGGCCCGGGCTGTCGATACTTATCAGTTGTTGGACGGCTTTCAGGTGGATACATTACAACGTGTCCGCATCAACAGTGTTTATACAAATATGATAAATGCTTATCGGCATCGCGTTGGGGCAGAAGATGCGGTAGTGCTGGCAACGCTTGATTATTGGAAGTGGAAAAGCACTGGCGGCGGTATAAGCCGGGAGCCTTATACCACTTATCGGGAACGGAAAGAACGGCTTGATAAAGAGTATCTTGAAGTGTTGGATAATCTGATTCAGGAATATGGCGCTCGTGAGATTTGCGCGGAAGTTTACATTGATAAAGCCGGTTGGCTTCGCGGTTTGGGAGCGTCTTATATGGATGAGGTTTTGCAGGTATGCGATGAAGGAGTGAAGCGCTATCCGGCTTATAAGCGTATCAATGAACTACGGAACATCAGGGAGAGTGTTTTGCAGCCTTATTTGAATGTCAGCACTCAAGAGAGCGTTTATCCCGGTGATTCGTTGGAGTTGAATGTGGGTTATCGGAATCTGAAAGGTTTCACACTGAATCTGTACCGTACGAATCTCTCCGAAGTGCCCTGGATGGATGCCGGAATCAACAAGGCTTTCTATCAGAAGCATGCCCGTAAATTATCAGCTACCCATTTTGAACTGAAATCTTCGGACAGCAAAAGCGGGAAAGAGGGAGAACTGTTGAGCGGTTTGCAACGTATGGTTTTGAAATGCCATGTGCCGGACGAATTAGGCGTATATATACTGCAAATTGTACCTGATGCCGCAACGGCCCGTACTGCAGAGCACTTTCTCGTCTCGACCCGCTTCAAGGTGTTGACGCTTTCTTTGCCGGATAATAAGATGGAAGCGGTTACGGTGGACAGCCGTAGCGGGCAACCCATTTCCGGTGCAAAGGTCAGCTTCTATTCTGCTTACAATGAAGAAAACCGCAAGCTGGTGAAAACAGTTGTCACCGATACCGGTGGAAAAGCGGTTGTGGAATGGGATAAGGCTATCCGCAGTTATGTGGCACGTAAGGGAACGGATACAGCCATGATGCCTCAGAATGTTTATTTGAACAGATATTACGAACGCGGAGAGTCGCGTCCGGAAGAGCATATTACCCTGCTGACAGACCGCGCCTTGTATCGTCCCGGTCAGACCGTTTATGTCAAGGGTATCGCTTATGAACAGGAGGCGGAGAAGGCTCACGTTTTGGCAGGGAAGAGTTATCAGGTACGTTTGTTGGACGTCAACAGGAAAGAACTGGTACAGAAGAATGTAAGTACCAATGAATTCGGTTCCTTCACCACAGAATTTGTGTTGCCTGCAGTCTGCTTGAATGGTAACTTTACAATTGATGTAAAAAACAACGCTTCCGTTTCCGTACGGGTGGAGGATTACAAACGGCCTACCTTTGAGATTACCTTTAATCCGGTGGAGGAGGCTTTCTGCTTGGGAGATACGGTGGATGTAACAGGCAATGTCAAGGCATATAACGGGACGGCAATTCAGGATGTTCCGCTGACATATACCGTTACCCGTCGCAGTAACCGGAGATATTGGGGAGATGGGGCCGTATCGCTTGTTTCGGATACGGTGCAACTGGATGCGAAAGGCAACTTTTCCATTCCTGTTGTTCTGAAGCCGGATACGGATGCGGATAATACGGGTAGGGAACGTTTCTCCTATCAGATAGAGGTAGCGGTGACAAGTGATACGGGTGAAACGCAGACTTCGCATTACTTTCTGAACGCTACCCGTCGGGCTTATTTCTTTGTGTCCGACATCAGCAGGGAGTTATGCAAAGAAGATTCCATATCGGGAATGCTGTCGGTAATGAATGCCGTTAATGAAACGTTGTCCATGGAAGGGATGTGCCGTCTTTATCCCGTTCTTGATTCCAAGACGGGAAAAATCTCCGACAAGCCGGTTTATGAGAGTGCGTTTATGCCGGGCGAAAAGAAAGACTTTACAGCTTGGAAACAACTGCCATCGGGAGAGTACCGCTTAATTCTGTCGGTGCGTGGTCGCGACGGCAAGGAAGTCAGCAATGCGGACAATGCGGTGAACATTGTACTGTTCTCGCTGAAAGATGAACGTCCGGCTGTGTTTATGGAAACTTTCCTTTATGAAAAAAATACGGAGTTCGATACGGCTCATCCGGCAATCTTCTATTTCGGCACTTCCATGAAGGACGCATACGTCCTGGTAGATGTTTTCGGGCAGAAAGGCAGATTGGAGAGTCGTACTTTGTCGCTGAACGACTCGATTCTCCGTATGGAATATCCTTATCGGGAAGAGTATGGAGATGGGGTTGCCGTGCAGTTTACTTTTGTAAAGAACGGACTGCTATATACCCGTAGGGTGGAATTGCAGAAACGTCTGCCGGAACGGACGCTGGATATGAAGTGGGAAGTCTTTCGCGACCGTTTGCGTCCGGGGCAGGAAGAAGAGTGGAAGCTGGTCATCAAAACTCCGCAAGGTTTTCCCGCCGCAGCCGAGATGCTGGCAATGATGTACGATGCTTCATTAGACCGGATTTATAGCCGTAGCCAGTCATTAAGCGTTTATTACAACCGGTATATTCCTTATTACTATTGGGATATCAGTAATAATAACGGAAAAAGTTATGCTCCTTACTTCCCGGTGAGGTCGTGGAGAGTTCCCGTTTGGCATTTCGATTATTTCTGTTCTCCTTATAACGGGGTTGCGGAAGTACTGCAAATAGTAGAGAACGATGCGGTTCTTTGCGAGCCGACAATTGTGGGGTATGGAGCCACACGGACCAAAATGGAAACAGGACGTGCAGTTGAAGTGAAGTATGTTCCGGTACAGGTAGAAGAAGGAGTGGCAGATGTTGTTTTTGAGTCGGAGACTATTCCTCTCAATGAACAGGCGTTACAGCCTATGGCCGATTTGCGTACTAATTTTGCGGAAACGGCTTTCTTCTATCCTCAGTTACGCACGAATGAACAAGGAGAGGTCGCTTTTTCCTTTACCATGCCACAGAGTCTGACACGCTGGAATTTCCGCGGTTATTCCCATACTAAGGATATGATGACAGGTATGCTTGACGCTACCGCTGTCACCGCTAAAGAGTTTATGCTTACTCCGAATATGCCCCGCTTTGTACGGGTAGGCGATAAGACACAGATAGCTGCCGGCATTGCCAACCTGACGGGTAAGGCAATAAAAGGCACAGCCGTATTCACCCTTTTCGATCCGATGACGGAGAAGATTATTTCCACCGGTCGCCAGAAGTTCTCGGTGGAAGCCGGAAAGACAGAATCGGTTAGTTTCCGGTTTGATGTAACAGACCGTTACGAACTGCTTGGTGTCCGTATAGTTGCCGACGGCGGTACTTTCAGCGATGGTGAACAGCATCTGTTGCCTGTACTGAGTGATAAGGAATATATTACAGAGACGCTTGCCATGCCCGTTCGTGGTGAAGAAACGCGTACTTTCTCGCTGGACAGTCTGTTCAACGGTAACAGCCGTACGGCAACCGACCGTCGCCTGACCGTGGAATTTACAGGTAATCCGGCATGGTATGCCGTACAAGCCCTGCCTGTACTGAGTGAGCCTTCAACGGATAACGCCATTTCCTGGGCAATCGCTTTCTATGCCAACACTTTGGCGGGATATATTGCAAATAGTCAGCCGCGCATTAAAGCGGTATTTGATAATTGGCGTCTGTCAGGTGGAACAAAAGAAACTTTCCTCAGCCGGTTGGAGCAGAACCAGGATGTGAAGAATATTCTGTTGGGCGAATCTCCTTGGTTGCTCGAAGCTACTACAGAGGCTGAACAGCAGCAGCGTATCGCTACCTTATTTGATGTTAACCAATTAAATTACCGTAATATGGCATCCTTGCTCAAACTGAAAGAATTGCAGGGCGAGGATGGTGCATGGAGCTGGTTCGGCGGTATGTCCGGCAACCGTTATGTAACGGGATATATCACCGGACTGCTTGTCCGTCTTTCTTTGCTTACGGATAAGGCATTGCCGGAAGAAGTGGCGATGATGAAAGCCAAGGCCTTTGACTATCTGAACAAAGAGGCTCTGAAAGAATACCGTGCTATCCGCAAGGCAGAGAAGAATGGAACGAAGATTACCGTTTTGTCGGATGCCACTATGGAATATATGTATCTGGTATCTCTTGGTTCGGTAAAGCTCTCCGGAGAATATGCAAAAGCATTCGGTTACTTCCTTACCAAGCTGGGACGTAATCTTGAGAGCGGTACCATGATCCGTAAAGCGCAGACAGCCGTTATCCTGCAGAAGGCAGGACGCAAAACGGAAGCGGATGAGTTTATAGCTTCCATAAAAGAACACCTTGTACAGACGGATGAAATGGGAGTTCATTTTGCTTTCCATGCCAATCCTTATACTTGGGGTATGATGCCTGTACCCGCTCATGTAGCTGTAATGAAAGCTCTGCGCGAGGCAGGCGGCAATGATGTTTTGGTAGAAGAAATGAAGCTTTGGTTGCTGAAACAGAAACAGACGACAAACTGGGATTCTCCGGTAGCTACTGCTGATGCGGTTTATGCGTTGTTGTGTCAAGGTAGCGATTTGCTGGAAAGTAAAGGAGATGTCCGCATTACTTTGGGTGATAAGGTGTTGGAGACTTTCTCTCCAGCAAAGACCACCGTACCCGGATTGGGATATGTTAAGGAAGTCTTTGCGCAAGGCAGTCCTGAGGTGAAAGCAAAGTCCGTTACCGTAGAGAAAAGGGATGCGGGCATTGCATGGGGAGCTGTCTACGCACAATACTTGTCGCCCATATCCGATGTGAAGCAGCAGGGCGGAGCGCTGAACATTGAGAAGAAACTCTTTGTAGAGCGCATTTCGGCCAACGGGCAGAAATCTTTGCAACCGTTGACAGAGGTAGAACAGCTCTTCGTGGGTGATAAGATTGTTTCCCGACTTACTGTCCGTCTGGACCGTGCCATGGATTTCGTTCAGTTGAAGGACCAGCGCGGAGCTTGTTTCGAACCGGAAAATTCGCTTTCGGGTTATCGCTGGAACAACGGGGTCGGATATTATGCGGAAGTGGAAGATGCAGGAACCAATTTCTTCTTCGATCATCTGGGTAAAGGCGTTTATGTATTGGAACATAGCTATCGGGTGGCTCGTGGCGGTACGTATGAAACCGGACTGGCTACCGTGCAGTGTGCCTATGCGCCGGAATATGCTTCTCACTCTGCGGGAGGAACTGTTATTATTAAATAGGCTGGATAGATTTACTTGCTATCGAATGTTTATAGGTTATAAAAAGCAGAACGAAAATCTGTGTATCTCGCTTAAAAGCTTTACATTTGTGCAACTAATTTAGAAGCAATATAAATGAGACGCAGTTTTATCACTCTATATGCGATTGCAGCTACGGCATTGACTGCCGTAGCTCAACCGCGTTTTACCTCTAATACGGAAACGTATGATTTCGGGCAGATTGAATGGAAACATCCGGTGACGGTACAATATTCCATAACAAACACGGGTGACCGGCCTTTGGTGCTTACCGAGGTGGAACCCGATTGTGCCTGTTCCGTGGCCCAATGGACAAAGACACCTATTGCCCCGGGAGCCAAGGGAACAGTCAACGTCACTTTTGATGCAGAGGCTTTGGGGCATTTCAACAAATCCGTAGCCATTTACTGCAATGCGCAACCCCATCTGGTCTATTTGAAGTTCAACGGTGAGGTAGTGCGTGAAATCAAGGACTTTACCAAAACCCATCCATACCTCATCGGACAGATACGTATTGACAAGAACAGTCTTGATTTTCCCGATGTACAAGCCGGTGAGAAGCCGGTGATGCATATCGGGGTAGTGAACCTGTCCGATCGTCCATACGAACCCGTGTTGATGCATCTGCCGCCCTATCTGCAAACGGAAGTAAAACCCAATGTCCTGCAAAAAGGGGAGAAAGGGGTCATTACCGTCACATTGGATTCCGAACGGCTGACGGACTTCGGATTGACGCAGTCCTCTGTCTATCTGGCACGTTTTGCAGGCGACAAGGTGGGCGATGAAAATGAGATACCTGTTTCCGCTATTCTTCTGCCGGACTTTTCGGGCATGAGCGATACGGAAAAGGCGAATGCTCCTGTCGTCAACCTTTCTATCAAGGATATTGACATGAGTACAGCATTGGCAAAGAAGTCGAAGGCACGTCAGGATATTGTTATAACGAATACCGGACGTTCTCCTTTGCAAATCAGCAAGCTTCAGGTATTCCATCCGGCAGTGGGAGCTGGTTTGAAGAAGAGCGTGCTGAAACCGGGCGAAAGCACTCGTCTGCGTGTAACGGTTGTAAAGCGGAATATCGGAAAGAAACGCCGTCATCTGCGTTTGCTGATGATTACGAATGACCCGATGCAGCCGAAAGTCGAGATTAATATTAAAGCGAAATAAACCATAAATCTTACCATGGAACATCCAGAAAATAGCGGAGAATATAAAGGTCTGGTTGTCAATGCAGGCATTGAGCAACCTTCGTCCGTAAATCCTTATTTGAAGCGGAAACCGAAAAAACGTCAACTTTCCGTTGCAGAGTATGTAGAGGGCATTGTAAAAGGTGATGTTACGATATTAAGCCGTGCCGTGACACTGGTGGAGAGCGTAAAGCCCGAACATCAGGCCATAGCGCAGGAGGTGATAGAAAAGTGCCTGCCGTATTCCGGCAATTCCGTTCGCGTAGGCATCAGCGGTGTGCCGGGAGCCGGCAAAAGTACGTCTATCGATGTATTCGGATTGCATGTATTGGAGAAATACGGCGGCAAGCTGGCTGTGCTGGCCATCGACCCCAGCAGCGAACGCAGTAAGGGCAGTATCTTGGGCGACAAAACGCGCATGGAGAAACTCTCCGTTCATCCCAAATCCTTTATCCGTCCCAGTCCCTCGGCAGGTTCGTTGGGCGGTGTGGCGCGTAAGACGCGTGAAACGATTGTACTTTGCGAAGCTGCCGGATTTGATAAGATATTTGTAGAGACAGTGGGTGTGGGACAGAGCGAGACGGCTGTACATTCAATGGTGGATTTCTTCCTGCTTATCCAACTTGCCGGTACGGGCGACGAGCTGCAAGGCATCAAGCGCGGCATCATGGAGATGGCGGACGGTATCGTCATCAACAAGGCGGATGGGGATAATCTGGAACGTGCCAAGCTGGCTGCTGCCCAGTTCCGTAATGCACTGCACCTTTTCCCGGCTCCGGAGAGCGGCTGGACACCGCAGGTCCTGACCTATTCCGGCTTCTACAATATAGGAGTACAGGAAGTATGGGATATGGTATATAAGTATATAGACTTCGTGAAAGATAACGGCTATTTTGAATACCGCCGTAACGAGCAGAGTAAATATTGGATGTACGAAACCATTAACGAACAACTTCGTGACAGTTTCTATCATAATCCTACAATTGAGGCGATGCTGGCCGATAAAGAGAGTCAGGTATTAAAAGGTAATCTGACATCCTTTGTTGCTGCCAAGAATCTGTTAGATACTTATTTTGCGGAATTGAAAAATTAGTGGGATGCACTAGGCATCTTCCCCCTTACTATTTGTTTTTAGGCACGGATTACACAGATTTACTTTATTCTTTTCCGTGCAATCCGTGCCTAAAAGAAATCACCAACTACATTTTGACAGTCTTTCGTTTCCTACACCTCTTTTCCTTCCTTCTCAAAGTCTTTGCGTGATTTGCTTTGCGTAACGATATATACACCGAGAAATACCAGTGCAATGGCAATACCTTTTTCCATATTGAATGTAGCCATGCCGACTATGACTGTAACGATTGAAGCCACGATAGGTTGCATATAGTTGTACATGCTTACTACTGTGGGGCGCAACAGCCTTTGTGCCGTCATGATACATATATAAGCCAGGAAGCTGCCGCCTACCACCACATAGCCTACTTGTAACAGTGCCGCAGTAGAGATTTCAGCCCATTGTATGGCGGCTACATCATGGTAAGAGAAAGGGATATAACACATGGAGGCATATACAAACATCCATTTGTTAAGGGTTATAGGAGAGTATTTCTGGGATAATCCTTTGAATACGGTCAGGTAAATAGAGAAACTGATTTGGGCGATGAGGCACAGCAAGTCACCCATGATGCTGCCATTGCCGCTTCCTGCATTGCTGCTGCTCATAATCAGTATCAATGCGCCCATGGCGCCTACAAAAATGCCCAATACTTTTTTATTCGTAACAGGCTCTTTCAGATAAATGGCAGCTACAATCATGGTTACGATAGGAAGAGTGGTGGTTACGATAGAGGCATCGATAGGGGAAGTCATGGACAGTCCGAAAATATAGACTCCCTGATTGAATACCAGTGCGAAGAGTGCGGCAAAGAATATCTTCAACATATCCCGGTGGTCTACCTGCTCGCGTTTGCAGAACAGTGAGAGCAACCAGAAACAGGCTGCTGCACCTACCATGCGGAAAGTGGTGACGGATAGAGCTGAGAACTCGACTAATGCGGATTTGCCGACAGGTGCCATTAATCCCCATAGGATATTGGCGGTCAGAGCGAACAGATGGCCTTGTATGTTCTTGTTCATATTGTAAAATGTGTATTATTTGTGGTGAAAAACGCCGCAAAGGTAACTATTTTCTCAATCTCTTTCTTTATATTTGCTACACGAATATATAGAAACCATGGAAGTACAGGCCAATTACATCAGACGTATCGAAATACACGGATTGTGGCACCGATACGATATAGCTTGGGAGTTGCGTCCCGATGTCAATATACTTTCCGGCATCAACGGAGTAGGAAAGACTACGATTTTAAACCGTTCAGTGGGCTACCTTGAGCAAACTACGGGAGAGGTAAAGAGTGATGAGAAAAACGGTGTACATGTTTTCTTCGACAATCCGGAAGCGACTTTTATTCCTTATGATGTAATCCGCAGCTATGACCGTCCTCTTATTATGGGAGATTTCACCGCCCGCATGGCAGACCCGAATGTAAAGTCCGAATTGGATTGGCAACTCTATCTGCTCCAGCGCCGTTATCTTGATTATCAGGTGAATATCGGTAACAAAATGATTGAGCTGTTGAGCGGTGACGAACAGCAACGGAGTCTGGCTCCCGCCTTGTCTGTGCCTAAACGGAAATTTCAGGATATGATTGACGAACTGTTCAGCTATACCCGTAAGAAAATCGACCGTAAGAGCAATGACATTGTCTTTTATCAGGACGGCGAGCGGCTTCTGCCCTATAAACTCTCGTCCGGCGAGAAACAGATGCTGGTAATCCTGCTGACCGTGCTGGTGCGTAATGAAGAGCATTGCGTGCTTTTCATGGACGAGCCGGAAGCATCGTTGCACATCGAGTGGCAGCAAAAACTTATTGGCATGATACGCGGACTCAATCCGAATGTGCAGCTCATTCTCACCACCCACTCGCCTGCCGTGATAATGGAAGGCTGGCTGGACGCGGTGACCGAAGTGGAAGATATTTCAACGGTGATTGGCGGCAGGTAAGTATCAATCGCACATCACTGAATATTCATTATTAAATCAACATTTATTTTGGCAACATCTCTCCGACATAATCTTACTTCAGCCTATTTGGACGCCGCACACAAATTCTCGTCAAAGAAAGGGCGCAGGCGTATTGTGGCGTATGTGGAAAGCTATGACGACATCGCTTTCTGGCGTACCCTTCTGGCAGAGTTCGAGAATGAGGAGCGTTATTTCCAGGTGATGCTTCCTTCCGCCACTTCGCTGGCAAAGGGCAAGAAAATGGTGTTGATGAATACGCTCAATACCACGGAACTCGGACGTAGCTTGATAGCTTGTGTGGACAGTGACTATGACTTTCTGTTGCAGGGAGCCACCAATGTGTCGCGGAAGATAAACCGTAATCCTTATATTTTCCAAACCTACGGGTATGCCATTGAGAATTTCCATTGTTTTGCCGAAAGCCTTCATGAGGTTTGTGTACAGGCAACACTGAACGACCGTCACATCCTTGATTTCCCTGCTTTTCTGAAACGCTATTCGCAGATAGCCTATCCGCTGTTCTTATGGAACGTATGGTTTTACCGCCGGCACGATACGCATACATTTCCTATGTACGATTTCAATTCCTATGTCCGTTTGCAGGAAATAAACCTGCGGCATCCTTACAGTGTCTTGGATGCCATGCAGCGTACGGTGTCTGTTAAACTCTCCGAAATGGAAACCCGTTTCCCGCAGTATATAGAGGATGTTGACCGGTTGGGTGAGGAACTGCGGAAATTAGGATTGGTTCCCGACAATACCTATCTCTATATGCAGGGGCATCATATCATGGATTGTGTGGTCCTGAAGTTGCTGATACCCGTTTGCACCGTACTGCGCCGTGAACGTGAGCAGGAAATTAAACGCCTGGCAGAGCATAGCGAACAGTTCCGCAATGAACTGACGGGTTACGAAAACAGTCAGGTCAATGTATCCGTCATGTTGAAGAAAAACAGCGGTTACAAGAACCTTTATCTCTATCAGTGGTTAAAAGAAGACATCCGCGAGTTCCTCGAACGGGAAAAACTCTGACGCCCTATTTATACTTTATACCTCATATTTTATACCTAACTATCATGGATATACTAAAGAATATCGACGAATTATTGATTTCTTGGGGAACAGCCCCTTCTTTGGCCGATATGCTCGATCAGTTTATAGCTTTTGCGCTTGTGCTTATCGTTGCGTTTCTGGCTGATGTCATTTGTCGGAATATCCTGTTGAAAGTAGTGGCGCATTTGATAAGGAAAACAAAAGCTACATGGGATGATATTGTTTTTGACCGTAAGGTACTGATTCACCTCAGCCGTATGGTGGCTCCCGTTATCATCTATGTCTTTATTCCGGTAGCCTTTGCTGAGACGAGTTCCTCCACGTTGGGCTTTATCCAGCGTGTCTGCCTGATTTATATTCTAATCACATTCCTAAGTTTTATCAACTCGTTCCTGAAAGCCGTTTATGCCGTATACAGCGAGAAGGAGCAGCTTCGCGACCGCCCTTTGAAGGGTATGTTGCAGACTGTCCAGGTGATACTTTGGTTTGTAGGGGCTATCGTGGTGGTAAGTATTCTGATTGACAAATCTCCGTTGTCGCTATTGGCGGGGTTGGGTGCTTCTGCCGCTATCCTGATGCTGGTGTTCAAGGATTCGATTATGGGATTTGTTTCGGGGGTGCAGCTCTCCGCCAATGATATGCTGAAGGTGGGCGATTGGATTGCGATGCCCAAATACGGTGCAGACGGTACGGTGATAGAAGTCACGCTGAACACCGTGAAGGTACGTAACTGGGATAATACCATTACTACGATTCCGCCTTATCTGCTTGTCAGCGACTCATTCCAGAACTGGCGCGGCATGCGCGAGAGTGGGGGACGGCGTGTCAAGCGCTCCATAAACATTGATATGAACAGCGTCCGGTTCTGTACTCCGGAGATGCTGGACAAATACCGTAAGATTCGTTTGCTGAAAGATTACGTAGAGCAGACGGAAGCGGTGATAGAGGAGTATAATAAGAAACATCATATCGACAATTCCGTCCTTGTCAATGGGCGTCGTCAAACCAATCTGGGTGTGTTCCGGGCCTATCTGACCGCTTATCTGAAAAGTCTTCCCGATGTAAACAAGGAACTGACCTGCATGGTGCGGCAGTTGCAGCCGACCGACCGCGGTATTCCTATGGAACTTTATTTTTTCTGTGCCATCAAGGACTGGGTTCCATACGAGGGAGTGCAGGCGGATGTATTTGACCATGTGTTGGCCATCATTCCCGAATTCGATTTGCAGGTATTCCAATCACCGTCGGGGAGGGATTTCCAAAGGGTGCTGTCTTAACTCCTGAAGGATAATTAGGTGCGGATGCTTCATGGGGACACGGTTGTGCGGACAGAAAAAACATACAGCCTGCAAAAGTTTGAACCATTGCAGGCTGTTGCCCTGATAAACTTTATAAAGAGAATTTGGAATGCGTGCGGGTTATTTTATCCAGTTTCCTTTCATCCAGTCGCATGCGGCTTTAATGGCATCGAAGGAAGCGTAGGACAGCGTAGCATCCACTTTGTTGCTTGTTACGGCGGTGAAGTCGTCGTTGGTGTAATCTCCGTCGGATTTCAATGCGGCAGTGACGGTCATATTGGTGAGTTTGGAAGTACCGTTTTTCAGCGCGGCATTCGTTAATGCGCTCTCCACTACCAGCGGTTGCCCCTTGCCGCATACTTTGGCATTGTCTATATCGGCTTGAGTGCCGCGGCGCAGACGGATGCCTTGTTTGCTTTCGCCGTTACCTGCGAGGATGAGGTTTTTGAGTACAGGATGCGATACGGGAGTGGCTGCATTGTCGTTTTCATTATTGTCCGCTTCGATGAGGCAGTCGCAGTCGTATCCTAATGTGGCTTTGGCTTCCTGATAGGCAACGAGGTCAGTGCCTTTTCCGTTCCAGCCTTCGGTCCAGTCGAAAGAGTCGTCGCTGCAACTTACTACTACCATATTGCTTACGTTTACCGAACCGCCGAAGAACTCGAAGCCGTCGTCCGAACCTTTGTAAGCCTCGCAGTGGTCTACAATCGTACCGCTTCCTACACCGTAAAAGGAGATACCGTTGGCTTCATGTTCTTCGTCGAAGGCAAATCCGGTGTATTCCAGACGGATGTACTGCAATGTTCCGGAATTGTCGGCATCGTCATTACCGCCATATACGGCGCCGCCTATCTCTGAACTTCCTTTACCGCCTTCGGCATTGGTATGCGCTTTTCCGCAGATATGAATGCCGCCCCATGCTCCGGGTTCTTCTTTTTCGCTGGTCATGACGATAGGTTTGTCGGGCGTGCCTACAGCATTGATTTTGGCACCTTGCTTCACCAGGATATAGTCTACGATATTGTCATAGACAGATATAATCTTTACTCCTTCTTCGATGTTCAATGTGGCGCCTGCCTCTACAATGTATTCACCGCTCAGCTTATAGGTGTTGCCGGCTTTCAGGGTTACGTCTTCGGTTATTGTACCTTTCAGGGTACTGCCGTTTTCTATCCCGTTGCCTTTGTCATTGTTGCTGTCGTTGGTGTTGTCATCGCTGCAAGCGGTGAGGGTCAGCATTCCGGCTGCGAGAGCCAGCGAATAGAATTTCGATTTCATTGTTTTCATAATTCAATTGTTTTAAGTTGACTGTTCGTCTGTTTGATAATCTATTTAAAAGGATTTATAATTTGTAGCTGAAGCCAATTTCAAAGTCGGTGCCTTTTTTATAGCGCTCCACTTCCACTTCCGTGCCGGTGGAAGGTACTTCCTGCTTAAAGATGACGTTACGGTTCAGCAGGTCGTTTACTTGCAGTTTCAGGCTGAAATGCCTGTTGAGGTCGTATCCGGCACTGAAGTTCAGTGTGTGCAGAGTCTGTTGCTTGATGTCTCCCAGATTGGATACGCCCACCGCATGGATGCGGCTGCCTTGCAGATTGTAGAGTAAGGCGAGGTTCAGTTGCCGTTCTTCACCGAAACGGGGAGAGTAGGTGAGGTCTGCATTGGCCAGAATGGGAGAGGCGCCTTGCAAAGGACGTTCTTTGTTGGTGTAAGCGCCGCCTTCGGGCAGTTTTACGTTGGTATACATATAGCTGAGGTTAGCGCCCAAACGCAAGTCTTTTATCAATTGTTTGCGGAATTCCACTTCTACGCCGGCAGCCATTCCGTTGTCCGCATTCCGGAAGCTATGCAGGGTAGCTCCGCCTTGCAATGCCTGGATACGTTCTATCGGGCTGTCGAGGTATTTGAAGTAACCGGTCAGCGAAATCATGTCTCCGTTTTTGCCGAAGCGTTCGTAACGCAAGTCGAAGTTGTAGTTGTAGCCGTTCTGCAACTCGTCGTTACCGCGGATTTGTGCCGAACCGTAGGATTCCTGATAGAGGAAGGGAGCCATTTCGATGAATGATGGGCGGGTAATGGTACGGGATGCGGAGAAACGGATGCTGTTGGCGTCGTTTATTGTGTACTTCAGATTTAGGGTGGGGAAGAAATCGTTTTTATCCAGATTACGCCGTTCGGCATACCAGTCGCCGCCGTCAGTGGCATAGTCCACCCACTGTTTGCTTATTTCGTAGCGTACGCCGAGGTTTACAAGTAATGACGGTACGGGGTAGAAGTCGGTCAGCAGGTATCCGGAGTAAATTTCATTTCCTGCGCGGTAGCTGTCTTTGGGTTGCATCACGCGTTGTACCGTTACGTTTCCGTCTGCTATGTTCTCTTGGTTCAGGAAGCCGTCGGTATCGTAGATGTCGGTAACGGTGGGATTAATTTTGTTCAGGTTGTAGTAGAAACGGGTTGCTTTGTAGTCGCGGCTTTTATTCTTATAGTTGAAGCCCAGTTTCAGAAAATTGTTTTCGTTCCATTTCCAGCGCAGGGCGAGGTTGCCGTTCCACTCCTTTTCATCCAGGCTGCCGAAATAGCGCATGGTTTCCTGGCGGTTCAGTTTGAACAGGCCGAGTGTGCCGTCATCATTCTTTATGTACATCACTTGGCGTCTGTCCGGTTCTTCGCTTCCTGTCTTGCTGTACGACCCGCCCCAGGTCAGTTCCCAACGGTCTTGTTCGCCGAGGTTGTGAAGGCCGTTCAGTTGGTGGTTCTGCAAAGTGTAGATATGTGTGATGTTATTGCTTCCGGTCAGCTCGTGGTCTTCGGAGTCTGTTCCCTCGCGGCGTTGGTAAGTGTCTGTGGCATTACGCGTATAGAAAAAGGTATAGCCTATGCGGTCGTGCCGGCGCAGCGTGTAGCCTATGTATCCTAATGCAGCGAGTTTCAGTTCTTGGGCATAGCTGTCGTATGAGAAGTTGTCCTGTACATTGCCTGTTGCTTCCAGGGTTTTATAGAAAGCGTTGTCCATATTCTGATAGCCGTTGCCGGCGCTTACGGATGCCAGTATGCTGAGCGTTTGGCCGTCGATGCTGATGTTCTTGCCGAAGCCGAAGTTGCCGTTGAAGTCTGGCAGGGTTGATTTCTTCTTTACGGCAAACGAGGTGTCGAATATATTTCTGGTCTTTACATAGTTGTCAAAATCCGACAGAGACATATCGAGTGCCGCCTGGTCCACACCGGAAGTCTTGAACAATGAGCCGTTGCGGTTCATCTGATAGCGGTCTTTGCCCAGGGTATTGAACTTCCCGCCGGTGTTGAAACTGATGCTGAAGAAATCTTCGGCGATGTTCTCTTTGGTACTGATGTCTATATGTGCACCTGAATAGTCGGCAAAGGCTTCCGCGTTATATACCTTGCTCACGGTGATGTTCTGTATGGTGCTCGATGGAAATAGATCCAGCGGAATCAGCTTGTTGTCGGGATTGGGAGAGGCGATGGGAAGACCGTTCAGGGTAGTCGTGCTGTATCGGTCGCCCAATCCCCGTACAATGAGTTGGCCGGCATCGGCAATGGAGATACCGGTAATCTTTTTTACCCCTTCTTCCACATTGCTTATACCTTTGATGCTCATCTCTTTTGAACCTATGTTTTCGATGGCGAGTGTAGCTTTCCGGCGTTCCATTTGCAGGGCACGTTCGCTCTCAAGGTTTTTCCGGGCCACTACGGATACTTCACCCAAAGCCTGTGCGTCGCTTTCCACTTCGAAGTTCAGTATGACATCGGCTTTGCCTGTCTTTACATTGTTTACAACGATGTCTTTGTAGCCTACATATTTAATGGATAATGTGTAAATGCCGTTTGTTACATTCAGGGAGTAGTTTCCGTCCATATCGGCAATGGCGCCTTGTGTGGTTCCTACTATCTGTACGGTAGCTCCGGTCAGCGGTTCCCGGGTCTGTTTGTCGGTAATGGAGCCTTTGATAGTACCTGCCATGACTGTCATGACAGAAAGCGTAAGGAATAAAATAAGGAAGAAAATCTTTCCTAAATCTAATTTTGTACTCATCTCTTTTATGCGTTTCTTAATCCGCTGCAAAGATGCGCCGAACGTGTTTCAAGAGTGCTACATACGTTATACATTCTATTTTCGTTTGTATTAAGGAGTTGTTACTTTATAGCAAAAAAAGGATATTTTATATCAAAATAGTTATTCTATAATGTTTTTAAGATTGATATTTTTGTTGCAGTAAAACACTGTGTTCGAAAACGCTAATTTAAACTAATTGTAAACCAAGATTATTCTATGAGAAGCAGGAAGAAAGAAGGAGTATATTTTATGAGTATACTCAAGCGTCAGGTGCTGTTTATGCTCTTTGCCTTCGCAGCAACCTTGTGCGCATTCGCGCAAAACAAAACAATCACAGGACTTGTAGTAGACGGAAACGGTGAATCCATCATTGGTGCCAGTGTTCTTGTCAAAGGGACAACGAACGGAATTATTACTGACATTGACGGTAAGTTCACACTGAATGATGTGCCCGAAGCGGGAGTTATCCAGATCAGTTATATCGGCTACAAGACTCAGGAAATCTCCGTTAAGAACAAGACCAATCTTAAAGTGGTGCTTGTAGAAGACAACGAAATGCTGGATGAGGTAGTGGTAGTAGGCTATGGCGTTCAGAAGAAATCGGACGTTACCGGCGCCATGATTCGTGTAGGTTCCGAGGAACTGAATTCACGTCCGGTAGCCAACGCCTTTGAAGCTATGCAGGGCAAGGCAGCCGGTGTAGACATTGTCAGCAATGAGCGTCCGGGCGAAGTGGGAACGATTAACGTGCGCGGTGTGCGCTCCTTGAGCGCCAGCAATACCCCGCTATATGTAGTGGATGGTATTCCTTTGATGTCCAATAGTGGTATTGAAACTTTGAATCCGCAGGACATTGAGTCTATTGATGTATTGAAAGACGCCTCTGCTACGGCTATTTACGGTTCTCGTGGTGCCAATGGCGTTATTCTGGTTACTACTAAATCCGGTAAGGAGGGCAAGATGTCTTTGAACTACTCCGGTACGGTTACTATCGAAAACCTGCAGGACTATTCCGAAATGATGAACTCTGCAGAGTATATCGATTGGCGTCGTTGGTCTTATTACTATCTGAATCCTTCCAAATATCCTCGAGGAGACCAGCCCACTAAAGAGAACGATTATGAAATCTTTTTAGGTGCTACAGACCCTACGGCTTGGAAGAACATTGAAAAAGGTTGGGCAGGTGGAACTTGGGACGGTTCTCGCGTGCCTAATACGGATTGGTGTGATATGGTTACGCAGACCGGAGTTACCCATGAACACACATTGAGTGCCAGTGGCGGTACGGACAAGATGAAAGGTTATGCGTCTATTGGTTATTTGAATAATGAAGGTACAGTGAAAGGGCAATCTTATACTCGTTATACTACAAAACTGAGTTTGGATTTGAAGCCTACTAAATGGTTTAATTTAGGATTGAATGTTAATGGTACGTTTAGTGAACAGCAATATGGCTCCTCTGCAAGTTCTGTCGGTCAGTTAATTAAGGGTATGCCTTCTAACTTATATGCAGCATCTACCAGTTTGTTCCCTTATGCTTCACCTTATGATGAGGATGGCAACCGTATTGAATATCCCGGTGGTGATGATAAAGTAAAGAATGTAATGAATGAATGGAACAACAGTCAGAATGAACGCCGTATGTTCCGTGCTATCGGTAGTTTGTATGCTCAATTGGACTTAGGTGAAATTTACGCTCCTTTAAAAGGCCTTAGATATCGTTTTAATTTCGGACCGGATTTCCGTTATTATAGAAACGGTACATTCCGTAATGAAGAGTCAATCAGCAGTGAAGGTAAGAATCGTGCTTCTTTATCCAATCAGTCTGACTTTTCCTGGACGTTGGATAACTTGATTTACTATGACAAAGAATTTGGAAAGCATTCAGTGGGACTTACTTTATTGCAAAGTGCTACAGGGTATCACTACGAAGAATCCTCTATGGCAGCAGAAGGCATTCCTTTGGAAAGTGCGAAGTGGAATGCGTTATCAAAAGAAAATGTCTCTTTGCTGGATGAGTGGAATAGCGGGCTGATTGAGAAACAGCTCCTTTCTTATATGTTCCGTGTGAACTATGATTATAATAATAAGTACTTATTGACAGTTTCCGGTCGTTGGGATGGTGCTTCACAGCTTGCAGAAGGCAATAAGTGGGCTTTCTTCCCCAGTGCGGCTTTGGGTTGGCGTCTTGATCAGGAAGAGTTTCTGAAAGATGTTACTTGGTTAAACCAGTTGAAATTCCGTTTGGGTGTTGGTGTTACCGGTAATTCGGCTATCGACCCTTATCAGACGAAGGGTGCTATAGTTTCGCTCTATTATCCGTTCGGTTCTGCGCTTGCTCCCGGTTATGCCGCTTCGGAACCATTGATTAAAGATGGAGCTGTGGCAATGGCCAATAAGAATTTGTCTTGGGAAAAGACCACGCAGTATAACATCGGTCTTGACTACTCGGTATTAAACGGACGAATTTCGGGAGTTCTTGATTTCTATACTTCACGTACTACTGATTTGTTGATGGCAATGACAATTCCTTCATTGAATGGTTATACTAATACGTATGCCAATGTAGGTAAAACATCCAATATAGGTGTGGATATAACGTTGAATACCGTTAACGTCAAAACACGTGATTTTGAATGGTCTACCAGTATTAATGCTGCATGGCAGAAAGACAAAATTGATGAATTGGCAAATGGTAAAGAGGACGATATAAATAATAATTGGTTTATAGGACAGGCGTTGGGGGTAATTTACGGCTACGAGTGTGGCGGACTTTGGAAAGAAGAAGACGCTGCCGAAATGGCTAAGTTCAATGCCAAAGGGCATTCATTCCAAGCTGGTATGGTACGTCCTATAGACCAAAATGGTGATTATAAAATCGACCCGAATGACGATCGTGTAATCATAGGACATACTCGTCCCCGTTGGACTTTTGGCATGACGAATACGTTTACTTACAAGAATTTCGACCTCTCTGTTATGATGTACGGACGCTTCGATTATATGGTAGATACCGGCGGTGAATGGCAGGGTGGACGTTATATGCAGCGTAAGATAAATTATTATAACGAAAACAACAAGAATGCAGAATATCAGAAACCTATTTACAATATTGGCGGTGGAGACCCTTACTATCGTATTGTAGGTTATAAGAACGGTTCATTCCTGAAAGTACGTAACATATCTTTGGGTTACACTTTCCCGCAGACGCTCATCAAGAAGTGGAATTTATCTAATTTAAAGGTTTATGTACAAGCCAAGAATCCGGGACGAATTTTCTCTAATATTGATTTCTTGGAATTGGATGCTTCGCAAGCATTTACTTCTACTTGGAATCGTGGATTCACAATTGGTTTGAATGTTGGATTTTAAATGTCATTAAAAGTATTACGATTATGAAACTACATAAAAAAATAACATTTGGCTTGTTAGCCTTGACTTTGGTAGGTCCGATGACTTCTTGCAGTGATTTTTTGGATGAGGAGTTGACTACTCAGCAGAATACAGACTTCTTCGATACTCAAGAAGGTATCGACCGTTTGGAAGTCAGTCTTTACTACAATTTACGTTTCCATTTTGCAAAAGAGTGGGCATGTGCCACTACTAACTATGGTACGGATGAGTTTCGTGTAGGTGGCGACGGTTCTAATGCTTCCTGGAATAATTATGATGGAAACTTCCAGTCATCGATTGTCAGCAACTCTACCAATATGTATGAAGTTTGGGATGGCATGTATATCGGTATCAACAATGCCAATCTGCTATTGAGTAAGGTTACTCCGGATAGTTACAAAGCAGACAATAAGAATACTTATATGGGAGAAGCTTATTTCCTGCGCGGGTTCAATTATCTGAAACTGGTATCTCAGTATGGGGGAGTTCCTTTGAAACTTACTCCGAGCGAAACTCCGGAACGTGAATTTTCTCGCGCTACTGCCGAAGAAACATTGCAACAGGTAATCAGTGACTTAAAAGACGCTTATAAGTATCTGCCCGAAACAGCTCCCATGACAGGAAAGATGACGAAAGATGCAGCAGCGCATTTTCTTGCCAAAGCATATTTGTTGCGTGCCAGTGAGATAAATGATGATTGGAACAGCGCAACGAAAGAGGATGATTTGAAAGAAGCATTACGTTTGGCGCAAGAGGTTATATCTCATCGTAGTTTAGCTCCGAATTATGCAGATTTGTGGAATTATACTGAGCCGAACGGTGCAAACGAGCAATTGGATGAAATAATTTTGGCAGCTCAGTTCTCTTCTGACAAAGCAACGGAAGGAGCTAATGGTAATCAGTGTCATCTCTATTATGTTTCCGTATACAAAGATTTGCCGCAAATGCAACGTGATATTGCCGGTGAACGCGAGTATCAACGTCTCAGAACTACTTATTATATGTACAATGTGTATGATATGGTCGATGACTCTCGTTTCTGGAAAAGTTTTAAAACGAAATATGCGGTGAACAACCCGCAAAAAGGTTCCGGATACGCACACGGTGATTTGGGTATCATGTATGTAATTAACCGTCCCGGTGACACTCGTTTTGATGCTGTACAGCTTAACAATCAGGTGACTTATGACAAGACGGGGAAAACAATTCCGACAGTGTTTGTAGCTTATCCGAAAGATCGCAACGGAGAAGATGATGAGGCTTTATATGATTATACTAATCGTTATTGTACGTTGAATAAGTATATTGACGGTTCCCGTGAATCGAGAGATAGTCGTGTCGGTTTCCGCGACGGTATTCTTGCTCGTTTGGGTGAAACCTATTTGATTGCAGCCGAAGTGTTGATTCGTCAAGGCAAGTATCCTGATGCTTTAGGCTATATTAATGATCTTCGCGCACGTGCCGCTTATCAAGCAGGAGAAGACCGTTCTGCATATTGCGATGGTGGTGCTGCCTATAATGATAAAGCGTTGGGATATAAGGATGACGGTGTGAATTCTTATTTTGCAGAGAATTCTTATTATGAGTCCAACAATATCGACAGAAACATTAAGTCTGCTACAGACTTAAAGATTACGGATATTCACAACTTGCCGACCGAAGATGAGGCTATTATCAGTAAATTGGGGTATAGTACGGATTATGACCGTATGCTGTGTCTGTTACTGAACGAACGTTCTCGTGAACTTTGCGGTGAATTTCATCGTTGGCAGGATTTATCAAGAACGTTGACTTTGGTCGAACGCGCCAAAGCATTTAATCCGGATGCTGCACCCAATATTCAGGAACGTCATAATTTGCGTCCTATTCCGCAAACCTACCTGGATGCTATCCAAAAGGACGGTCATGCGTTGACTCCTGAAGAAAAGAAAGCGGAACAGAATCCCGGATATTAATCGGCATCCATTATAAGTTTATAATACAGTGAAGAGAAGAAGGCTCTCTGCCAATTGGGGTAGAGAGCCTTCTCTTTGTGTTTCTTTCCGGTAAAATAAACAATCGAAGATTGACGGGGTTATACTCCGCTGAATGCGCTGAAACCGCCGTCAATAGGAAGCAATGCACCCGTAACGAAGCTGGCGGCATCGCTGCACAGGAACTGTACGGCGCCGTTCAATTCGTTGATGTCGCCGAAGCGTTTCATCGGGGTTTTGGCCAATACTTTCTTGCTGCGGTCGGTCAGTGAGCCGTCGGGGTTGATGAGTACGGCGCGGTTCTGGTCGCCGATGAAGAAGCCCGGGGCGATGGCATTGACGCGAATACCGTCTCCGTATTTCAGTGCCAGTTCGCTTGCCAGCCATTGGGTGAAGTTGGCAACGGCTGTCTTGGCTGCCGAATAGCCCGGAACGCGGGTGATGGCGCTGTAAGCTGCCATGGAAGATACGTTGACGATGCAGCCCTTACCTTGCTTAGCCATCACTTTGCTGAACACTAAAGACGGATAAACGGTTCCGTTCATGTTCAGATTGGTCACTTTCTCCCAGCAGGAGATGTCCATGTCGTAGAAGTGCTGGTCGGGAGCCAGAGTTGCGCCCGGCATATTTCCGCCGGCAATGTTGAGCAGAATGTCAATACGTCCCCACTTGGCAACGATGTCATCGGCAAGTTTCTCAAGGCTGGCGATGTCCAGTACGTTACCGACGATACCGATTACATCTTCACCATAGGTTTTCAGTTCCTCTACACGCTTGTCCAGTTGTTCCTGACGGATGTCTACCGCAACGACTTTAGCGCCTTGTTGCATAAAACACTTGGCAATGCTGCCACCCAATACACCACCTGCACCGGTGATAACTGCTACTTTACCTGCAATACTGAATTGTTCGTTCATAATCTTTGTCTCCTTTTTTCTTTTTTTTCTTTTTTTATATGGGGAAGCACGTGCATAAAGCATGAAGCGTATACCCCCTCATGCTTTATTGTCTTCTGCTTCACGTATCTATATTGTATATTTTATGCTTGTGTTTCCTTCTGTTTCATTTCGTCTTGTACCACTGCCATCATACCTTCCACCTGTGCCAGCGCCAGCATACGGCCGTGGAATGAATAGCCGGGATTATATCCCTTGTCCTCATCGCCCAGCATCATCCGTCCGTGGTCTACACGCATGGGCAGGTTCGGGTTCTCTTTCTCGAAGATGCGGATAAGGTCGATGAGGTGACCGCGTCCCGTCAGGTGGGAGCTTTCTATGAAGTTGCCGCCCGGCATGGCTGCGGTGCTGCGCAGATGCACAAAGTGGGTGCGTGATGCAAACTTCCTGGCGAGTTCGCGGGTGTCGTTATGCTCTCCCGCACTGAGCGAGCCGGCACAGAACGTCAGTCCGTTGTGTGGATTATCCACTGCATTCAGGAACCAGGCGATGTCCTCTTCGTTGGTTACGATACGCGGCAAGCCCAGTACCTGGAAAGGCGGGTCGTCGGGGTGTACGCACATATTTACGCCGTACTCCTCGCACACCGGCATAATGGCGGCAAGGAAATACCGCATGTTCTCGCGGAGCGCATCGCGGTCGATACCTTTGTACAAGGCAAGCAGATTTCTGAATATATTCACCGGATTCTTGTCGCCTTCCTTGATGTTGCCGTTTACGAATCCCTGCGTCTTTACGATAATCGCATCGACAAGGCTGTCTTTTTCGGCTTCGGTGATGGTCTTGTCCAGTTCGGCCACTTTAGCCAGCTCTTCGGCGGAGTAATCCTTTTCGGCTTCCTCACGTTGCAGAATGCGCAGATCGAAATAGGCAAAGCGCACCCGGTCGAAGTAGAGCGATGAGGTTCCGTCTGCCCAGGGGTGTTGCAAATCCGTGCGTATCCAGTCGATAACGGGCATGAAGTTATAGCATACGGTCTTTACGCCGCATTTGCCCAGATTGGCAAGACTGATTTTGTAGTTCTCTATCAGTTGTTCGCGTTCCGGTCCGGCATATTTAATGGCCTCGCATACGGGCAGGCTCTCCACAACCGACCAGCGCAAGCCATAGGACTCGATATATGTCTTCAAATCGTTGATGGCCTCTTCTGTCCAGATTTCGCCGTTGGGCACATCGTGCAAGGCGGTAACTATCCCTTCCACACCGATTTGCCGAAGCATACCGAGCGTTATTTTGTCTTTCTTACCGAACCATCTCCAAGTCTTTTCCATACTTCTTTTTGTATTAATGATTTAAAATGATTATTTACTGCAAATGTAGGCACTAAAACAGTTTGTATATAAACGGATATTTGCAGGATGTTTGCAGATATTTGCGTGTATTGAAAGAATAATGGGATAGCAACCTTTGCAGCGAAGTAAACGGCTTTAAATCAATAGTATATAACTACCAATATAATACCTGCGTTTGGTACGGGAAATACCAACGGTTGGTACGCCTTGTACCGCACTTTGGTACGGTTCCTACCACAGTTTGGTACAGCTCGTACCACGCTTTGGTACAGTTCATACCACGCTTCGGTACGTCTCCTGCCACCGGTTGGTATGCTCCGTACCAACCGGGGTATTCTTTCCGTTTCCCTTTGTATTTTCTTTTTTTCCCGCAGACTTATTGTTATTATTCGCTATCTTTGTGTAAGGATAGGATGCGGCTCGGCAAACCGGGAGATGCCGTATCAACATCAGGCAGTGTTATGAGACAGATAATAAACGAACAGCTCCAGATATCAGAGTCCAACCCGATAAAGGCGCGCTATTACGACTACGACCGCTTCACTTACCCCTGGCATTTCCACAGCCAGTACGAAATAATCTATGTGAAGAAAAGCTGCGGCCGTTGCTTTGTGGGCGATTGCATAGAGCGTTTTTCGGAAGGCGATGTGGTATTGTTCGGTCCCAGCCTGCCTCATTATATGCGGAGTGACGATGCTTATCACGGCGATAATCCCCGGTTGCGGGTGCAAGGAACTATCATTCAGTTTGAGGAGAACTTCATGCAATACTCGTTCGACCATTATCCGCAGTTTCACCAGATACGGGTGTTGCTGAAAGAGGCCAGACGGGGTGTTGTCTTTCACACGGCCGATGCCGGTCCGGTACGCGACATGGTATCCGCTTTTCCCGAACTGAAAGGATTCGGACAGATAATCGGTTTGCTGGATTTATTGCAGGCATTGGCGGTATCCGTCCCAAGAAGGATGCTGGCAAGCCCTTGCTACTATGAGAAGTTCCCCACAGCGGGAAACAAGCGTATCGATAAAATCATCTCCTTTATCAACAGCAACTACACCCGTTCCCTCAAGCTCGACGAGATAGCCGAAATGGCGAATATGAACAGCAGCGCCTTTTGCCGTTTCTTCAAGGACGCCACGGAAAAGACTTTCCTGCAATATGTGGCGGACATGCGCATAGGTTATGCCTGCAAACTGCTGACCATCGGCGATATGGAGGTTTCACAGATAGCTGTGGAGTGCGGGTTCGACTCTATTCCGCATTTCAACCGCACCTTCAAGCAACTGACGGGACTGACACCGACGCAGTACCGGAACCAGATAATGAAATGATTTCCCCCCCTTCACCCTCCGTCTCCCATAAACAGGAGTGTGCGAAAGGGTGAAGGGGGGATGTGGTAAAAGTTATTTTACGGAATTTCGACCGTTACATACCGAACGAGAACTTGTCGATGGACTGGTATACCACGCTGGCAATACTCAGCGCCACGATGCCCAGCGTACAGATGGCAAGGCCGGCACGCGTGTAGTTATCGCTACGGAAAGCGGCGATAGGCTCATCGCTCTTGTTGATGTACATTGCCTTTACAATCTTCAGATAGTAGTAAAGCGACAGAATCGTATTGATTAACGCAATGAACACCAGCAGATGAAAACCGCTTTCGAATGCCGCCGCAAAGATGAAGAACTTCGAGAAGAAGCCTGCGAACGGCGGAATACCTGCCAGCGAGAACAGTGCCAGCGTCATAAGGAAAGCCAGCTTGGGGTTGGTGGTGTACAATCCGTTGTAATCTTCCAGTGTAAACTTATCGGCGCGCAATGCTACAATCGTGATAACGGTAAAGACGGCGAGGTTGGCAAACAGGTAAATCAGTACGTAGTACACCAGCGACGTCATACCCAGCGACGTTCCGCTGATAACACCCAGCATGATGTAACCGGCTTGCGAGATACTGGAGAACGCCATCAACCGTTTCAGGTTCTCCTGACGCAGTGCAAAGAGGTTGGCGAGCGTGATAGAGGCGATGATAACCCAGTAGAGCACTTCCTGCCATTGCGCCGCCATCGGTGCGAATACCTTATAGAGGATGGTCATCAGCACGAATGCCGCCGCACCTTTGGAGATAACGCTCAGGTAAGCGGTTACCGTACTCGGAGCACCTTCGTATACGTCGGCCGTCCACAGATGGAAAGGCACTAGCGAAATCTTGAATCCCATGCCGGAGAAGAAGAATACGAATGCCATAATCTGCAACGGGCTTCCGTCCAGATGTGCCGGAATATCGGCAAAGTAGAGTGTGCCTACCGTACCGTATATCAGCGAAATGCCGTAAAGCAGCAGTCCGCTGGAGAAGAGTGCGGTAAGGATGTACTTGGCGCCTGCTTCGGCAGAGTGGTGGCGGTACTTGTCGAAAGCCACCAGCGCAGCCATAGGGATGCTGGCCGTTTCCAATCCGATGAAGAACATCAGGAAGTGCCCGGCGGAAATCATGAAGTACATACCCAGCAGCGTGGAGAGTGTCAGTACATAGAACTCGCCCTGCTTGATTGCCGCATCGGGGCGGCGCATCCACTCGTGCGCCATAAGGAACACGATGAGCGTACCTACGCTGAGAATGGATTTGACGATACTCTGTATCGGCTGGTTATGGTACATCCCGCCGAAAGCGTCGGCTGCCGGACCGGGAACGATGGTTATAAGCGTATGGACGATGAGCAGGGCAACGGGCAGCATGGTGTTCAACATCGGCTTGCCGTCATGCTTGTGCGCATCCGGACTCATGAAGAGGTCGGCTATGAAGAGGATAACGATAACCGCTATCAGCGACAGCTCTTCTTTCATTAATAGAAATTGGGAGTAATCCATGTTATTTGGTGATTAGTGATTAGTGTTTAGTGAGTGGCTAATAGGTTGACTACCGGCAGCACGCTGTCTCCAATCATGTTGCTTATCCACAGCGGAGCAAGACCCAGTCCGGCTACGCAGGCAATGAGGATGATTACGGCGGTACGTTCGTCCCAGGTGGCATCGGTCAATGTCAGGTGGTGCTTGTTGGTACAGGTTCCGTAGAGGATTTTACCGACAAGGCGCAGGATGTAGACTGCGGTAATCACGATACTCGTACAAGCGATGACGGTCCATGCGCGGTGGAAGGTATCGGGGTGCTGGAAAGCGCCGTTGAAGATTGTCATTTCGGCAATGAAACCGCTGAGTCCCGGCAGACCGAGGTTGGCCAGACCGGCGATGACGTAGGATACGGCCAGGAAAGGCATAATCTTCATCAGTCCGCTAAGCTCGCGTACGTCGCGTGTGTGCGTCCGTCCGTATATCATACCGATAAGGGCGAAGAACAGGGCGGTCATCAATCCGTGGGAAAGCATTTGCAGCACGGCACCCGTACAGGCCGTCCGGTTCATCATCAGGATGGCGAAAAGCACCAGTCCGCAGTGCGATACGGAAGAGTAGGCGTTGATGTACTTCAGGTCGGTCTGCACGCAAGCGGAGAATGCGCCGTACACTACGGAGATACCCGTCAGTACGAGGAATATCCAGCCCAGCTCCTGTGCGGCTTCGGGCATCAGGTACATGGCGATGCGGAAACAGCCGTAGCCGCCCAGCTTCATCAGTACGCCTGCATGCAGCATGCTGACGGCGGTAGGTGCGGATGCATGACCGTCGGGGCTCCAGGTATGGAACGGGAACAGAGCGCCCAGCACGCCGAAACCGAGGAAGGTAAGCGGGAACCAGATGCGTTGTTGCTCCACGGGGATATTGTGCAGTTGGGCTATCTCCAGCAGGTTCATGGTGGTGGCGCCGCTACCGAAGTAGATACCGAGGATACCGATAAGCAGGAAAGCGGAACCGCCCATCAGCATCAGCGTCAGTTTCATGGCAGCGTATTCCTTGCGTCCCGAGCCCCATACGCCAATCAGCAGGTACATCGGGATGAGCGCTACCTCGTAGAACATGAACATGGTGAACAGGTCGGTCGAGATAAAGAAACCGAACACACCCATCGACAGCAGGGTGAACCACAGGAAATATTCTTTGGTCAGTGGTTGCAGACGCCAGGAAGCGAATGTACCCGTAAACACGATAATGGCCGAGAGCAGCAGCATGGCTACCGAGATGCCGTCCACCCCTACGGAATAGTGGATGTTGAGGGCGGGATACCAGGCTACATCGGCACGGAACAACATTTCATCCGTAGCGCCGCCGTGACGGGCTTGCAGGTAGACGACGGTCAGTCCGACGGCTGCAACGAGCAATGCCGAAGCGCCGGCTACCATCACCGCACGTATCTGTGCGATATTACGGCTGAGCCAGAGGCCCAACAGCATCAGCAAGGGGATGAGTACGAATATGGATAAGAAATTCATCTTTATAATATGGTATTAATTGTTATTGTTCTATATGGTTGATACATCACTATCAATTTCCGTTTCTCGTTTACAGCAACAGCAACAGTATCAGTGCAAGCGTACCCAGCAGGAATACGAAAGTGTATTGCTGGATGCGTCCGCTTTGCAGGCCGCGTATCTCGTCGCTGGTGGCATTGGCGCCCCAGGCAAGGAAATCGAAGAAGCCGTCCACCACATGACGGTCCCACCAGGCAATGGGGCGGCTGATGCAGCCGAAGATGATGCGGTGGGTGATGAACTGGTAGACCTCATCGATGTAGAAGCGGTGATAGGCTGCCGTCCACAAGCCGTTGAAGCGGCGGGCAAGCGCATCGGCAACCGGCTGCTTTTCGCCTTTATACATAAAAGTGGCCACGGCTATGGAGATAACCGCAATGGCAATGCTTGTTCCTGCCACGCCCCAGTCGAGGTGGATGGTATAGGCTTCGCCGTTGGAGCTGACGAAGTGGCCGAAAGGAATAAATCCGGCAACTATCGTAACTGCGGCAAGGAACATCAGGGGAACGGTCATGGCAAGGGGCGACTCGTGAGGCGTGTGCTGATGGCTGTGGCTTTCATCGCTTGCCGATTTCTGCCCCGGCTCCGAACTGCCCCAGAAAATGCCGTAATACAGTCTGAACATATAGAATGCGGTCATGGCGGCAATCACCGTCATAATCCAACCCATGACGGGGCTGAACCGGAAGCAGGCCGTCAGTATCTCGTCCTTGGAGAAGAATCCGGAGAACGGGGGAATGCCGGCAATGGCAAGGCAGGCTATCAGGAAGGTGATGTGCGTAACCGGCATGTATTTGCGCAGGCCGCCCATGGCGGACATCTCGTTGCTGTGCACCGCATGGATGATGCTTCCTGCACCGAGGAACAGCAACGCCTTGAACATGGCGTGCGTAAACAAGTGGAACATGCCTGCCATATAACCCAGTCCGCCTTCGTGCGGGTCTGTGGATGTACATACGCCGAGCGCTACCATCATAAAGCCTATCTGCGAGATGGTGGAGAAGGCGAGTACACGCTTGATGTCACTCTGCACACAAGCCACGCTGGCGGCATAGAATGCGGTGAATGCGCCTACATAGGCCACGAGGTGCAGCACGTGGGGCGCATAGTCGATGAACAGCGGGAACATGCGTGCCACCAGGTATACGCCTGCCACCACCATCGTAGCGGCATGAATCAGTGCGCTCACCGGAGTAGGACCTTCCATGGCATCGGGCAGCCAGATGTGCAGCGGGAACATGGCGCTCTTGCCGGCTCCGCCGATGAACATCAGTCCCAGCGCCAGCGGAATCATGGCAGCGCCGCCTTTCAGCAAGGCCATTTCATTGGGTTGGAAAGTGTAGGTTCCGGCATAGTAACCGTAAACCAGGATACCGATAAGGAAGCCCAGGTCGGCAAAGCGGGTCACGATAAACGCTTTCTTGCTGGCGGCGATTGCTGCGGGTTTCGTGTAGTAGAAGCCTATCAGCAGGTAGGAAGACACACCCACCAGCTCCCAGAACAGATACATCTGGAAGATATTGGTTGCCACCACCAGTCCGAGCATGGACATCGTAAACAGCGAGAGGAAAGCGTAGTAGCGTTGGAAGCCGCGTTCGCCTTTCATATAGCCGAAAGAGTAGAGGTGTACCATGAACGATACGGTACTTATGACAATCAGCATCATTACCGATATGGGGTCGAGCAGGATGCCCAGGTCAATGCTGAGTGTCGGCGTAAACGGCAGCCATGTGCAGTTGTAAGGCATCAGTGTGGCAAATGTGCCGTCTGCCAGCCGCGGGGCGGTGAAATAGTGTATTGCGGTGAGGTAGGAGAGTACCGCCACTGCACCCAGCACAGCCGTGCCGATGAGTCCGGCAGTGCGGTGCGACATCCATTTGCCGCCCAGTCCCAACACAAGGAACGAGAGCAAAGGAAGGAGAAGGATTAGAATCGTATATTCCATAATTGTTGAATTGAAAATTGAAAATGGAGAATTGAGAAATGCTGCTCAGTCTCTCTTTTTGTCTTTGTTGAATGGCTCATTATGCAGGCGGTCTGCACAACTCTATGCAGGGTGTCTGCACAGTGCTATGCAGGACATCTGCACAGGCTTATGCAGGATGCCTGCACAGGCATCTACCATTTGAGTTCGTCCAGCTTGTTCACCTGTATGCTGCGGATATTGCGATAGATGTTAATCATGATGGCAATGGCCACGGCCGTTTCGGCTGCCGAGATGGCAATGGAGAACAGGGAGAAGAAGTAACCTTCCAGTCCGCCGGGAAACAGGAAACGGTTGAATACCGCGAAGTTGATGTCCGTAGCATTCAGTATCAACTCAATTGAAATCAGTATCGCCAACGTATTGCGGCGGGTAAAGAACCCGTAGATGCCGGCGAAGAACATGATAGCCGAGACTATCAGGTAATATTCCATGTGTATCATAAATCTTATCTTTTACGTGCTATTAACAATCCGCCTACGATACATGCCAGCAGCAGGATGCTGACGGCCTCGAAGGGCAATAGGTAACCGTATTTGTCGCCGCTCAGCATGTGGTGGCCGATGGTCTTGATATTGACTTCGAGCGGTTCGATGTCTGTGGTGGCGATGAACTTATGTTTCAGGGTTATGAACAGTACGATGACGGCTCCTGCCACGGTAGCGCCCAGTCCGGCAAGGAACTTGCTGCGTTTCAGCTTGGCCGCCATGTCGCCTTCGCCGCTGGTGAGCAGAATGGAGAAGACATAGAGCACGACGATACCGCCCGCATAGACCATAATCTGTACCGAACCGAGGAACGTATATCCCAGCAGGAAGTAGATGCCTGCCGTGCCGAAAAGCACGAACAGCAGGTATGTGGCCGAACGTACCATGCGTCTGGTGGTTACCGTCAGTATGGAGAATACGCTGATGAAGGCCGCAAGGAAGTAAAATACTATTGTTTCAAGATTAAATTCCATGTTATTGATTACTAATTATGAATGACTGATTACTTCGCTGCTTCAGGCTGGGGAGCGGCGGGTTTCTTCTTCTCTTCTACGTGACTGCCCGGATGGTTCAGCGTCAGTACCAGTTTGCTGCGGTCGAATACGGCATGCTCGAAGTTCTGGTCGAACGTAATGGCGTTGTGCGGGCAGGCATTGACGCAAAGCTGGCAGAATATGCACGAACCGAGGTCGTATTCGTACTTCGCCAATATCTTCTTTTTCTTGCCGTCTTCCGTTTCTATCGTCTGGCTCGTCACCTTGATGGTGTCGTTGGGGCAAGCCGTCTGGCACAAGCCGCAGGCCACGCAATGGTGTTCGTTCTTCTCGTTGTGGGGCATTGTCAGCGTGCCGCGGAAACGTTCGGAGAGTTTCAGCGTCTTCCGGTTTTCCGGATACTGTTCGGTGGTCTTCTTCCGCCAGAAAACGGTCATGGTGGTTTTCATGCCCGTCAGCAGGGAAGTGATACCGTGTATGAGGCTGCCTATGTAAGAATTATGTTCTTTTTCTTTCATTGTTGTAATTATTATTTAGTGTTGCCCGAAAGGAAATATTGCTCCGGTGCTGTGCCGGCTTAGAAATGCAATTCAAATACTACGATTAATACCATTAGAATCAGGTTCACCATGCTGATGGGAACCAGATATTTCCATTCGAGGTTCAGAATCTGGTCGATACGCAGACGCGGGAATGTCCATTTAATCCACATCAGCAGGAACACCACGAAGAATGCCTTGCCGAAGAACCATACAAAGCCCGGAATGTAGTCCATTACAGCGTTGAAGCCGTCCAGGCCCACGATGTGCAACGGCATCCAGCCGCCTAAGAATATCGTGGCCGCCACACTCGCTACGATGAACAGGTTCAGGTACTCTGCCAGGTAGAAAAAGCCGAAGCCCATACCGGAGTATTCCGTATGATAGCCTGCCGTCAGCTCGCTTTCGGCCTCGGGCAAGTCGAACGGACCGCGGTTGGTTTCCGCATTGCCGGCAATCAGATAGATGATGAAAGCTATCAGAGCCGGGATGTGTCCTTTGAAGATGAACCAGCCGTCGGCTTGTCCGGCTACGATTTCGGAGAACTGCATCGTACCCATCAGGACTACCATCGTCAGGATGCTCAGTCCGCACGAGAGTTCGTAACTGATGATTTGCGCACCGCTTCGCATGGCTCCGATAAGCGAGAACTTATTGTTGGAACTCCAGCCGGCAAGCAGGATACCTACCACGCCGATGCTCGAAGCGGCAAGCAGGAAGAACACGCCCACGTTGAAGTCCAGCACTTCCAGGCCTTTGCTGACAGGCAGGCAGGCGAAGGTGAGGAACGAGGCTATGATGACCATGAACGGCGCCAGGTTGTAGAGGAATCGGTCGGAGAACTTCAGGTCGATGATTTCCTTGGTCAACATCTTGATAACGTCGCACGGCACTTGGAGCAACCCCCATTTTCCTACACGCATCGGACCGAGGCGGCATTGGAAAAAGGCGCATATCTTGCGCTCCATGTAAATCAGGATAATGGCAAGCACTGCATACATCAGGATGATGCATACGCCTATCACTACACATTCAAGAAACACCGCCAGACCTTCCGGCATGAGGGAGGTCAGCATCTGGTGAATCCAATTGGTTACTATACTAAAGTCAAACATCTGTTTATTTACGGTTTTACGATTTACGATTTGATGTATGTCTGCTGTCTGTTATTGACGTTCTTTTTGCTTTTTACCGTTATCGGTCGATATCGGGTACTACATAGTCCAATGTACCGCCGATAGCGATAAGGTCGGCAATCTTTGCACCGCGGCAAATCGTATCTACGGTAGATACCAGCGGAAGCCCTGTGCTGCGGAAGTGCAGGCGGTAGGGTGTCTTGTCGCCGTGGCTCTCAAGGAATACGCCGAACTCGCCGCGGCTGCCTTCTACGGCAGCGTAGTAAGTACCTTCCGGTACGCGGATAATCGGTTTCATCTTCTCCTGGTATGCACCTTCGGGGATATTGTCTATCAGCTGTTCGATGATTTTCAGGCTCTCCATGATTTCGTCCATACGGATGAGGTAGCGTGCCCAGGAGTCGCCCTCGGTGCGGACAATCTCTTTGAAGTCAACCTTGCCATACACCCCGTAAGGCATGCGCTTGCGTACGTCGCACGCCCAACCGCTGGCACGGCCCGTACCGCCGGTGGCTCCGAACGCTATGGCATCTTCACGGGAGAGTACGCCTACGCCTTTCAGACGCTGCTGCGCAATGATGTTTCCTGTAAACACGTCGTGGTATTCGTGCAGGATGCCGCGCAGGTATGGGATGAACTCTTTGACTTTCTTCTGGAAGTCGGGGGCGATGTCGGCTTGCACGCCGCCAATCGTATTGTAGTTCATGATGAGGCGTCCGCCGCAGGTTCCTTCGAAGATGTCGAGAATCTTTTCACGGTCGCGGAAGCCGTAGAAGAAGGCGGTCAGCGCGCCGAGGTCCATTGCCAGGCAGGAGTAGAAAAGCAGGTGCGAGTCGATGCGCTGCAACTCGTCCATGATGGTACGGATGTACTGCACACGTTCGCTTACCTCTATGCCCATGGCTTTTTCGATACACATACACAAGGCATGGCGGTTCTGGTGAGCGCCCAGGTAGTCCAGACGGTCGGTCAGCGCCAGTGTCTGCGGGTATGTAAGGCTTTCGCACATCTTTTCGATACCCCGGTGGATATATCCGCAGTTGGCATCGATTTTTTTGATGATTTCTCCTTCCAGCGATACGCGGAAACGCATTACACCGTGGGTTGCGGGGTGTTGGGGACCGATGTTCACCACATATTCGTCGTCGCCGAAGAGTTGCGTTTCCTTGTTCTTTACCGTTCCGTCCGGGTTCAGTTCCAGTTCGGTGGTGGTATCAACCGTTTCCTCATTGTCCATGCGCAGCGGGTTCTGTGCTTCCGGGTCATCGTCTTTACGCATCGGGTACCCTACCCAGTCGTTGCGCAGGTAGAGGCGGCGCATGTCGGGGTGTCCTACGAATACCACGCCGTAGAAGTCGAACACTTCACGCTCCAGAAAGTCTGCCGCTTTCCAGATGTCGCATACAGAGGGAAGTTCGGGATGCTCGCGGTCGGGAGTGGCGGTGCGAATGGCAGTCCGCTTGCCGGTAACGGTGGATTCCAACTGATACACCACGCCAAGTCCGCGCGGAGTGTCGGGAGTGTCTTTGGCGGCATCCGGTTGGCCCCAGTCCATACCGGTGAGGCATTCCAGAAAGTCCATTTGTTCTTCCTGCCGCAGGCGCAGCATTTCGTCATGCAAGGCTGCGGGTTCTATATATCTTATTTCCATACTCATATTCATATTCATTCTTCCGGTCTTTCTTCTTTTTGGTTTACACCGCCAAAGTATTTCTCTATTTTTACTTTACGCTGCAACTGCATCATTCCGTAGTAGAATGCTTCGGGGCGGGGAGGGCATCCGGGGATATATACGTCCACCGGCAAAATCTTGTCTACTCCGTTCACAACGTGGTAGGACTTCTTGAACGGGCCGCCGCTGACAGCGCAACCGCCTACGGCTATCACATATTTAGGGTCTGCCATCTGGTCGTACAAGCGTTTCAGCACCGGAGCCATCTTGTTCGTGATTGTTCCGCACACCATAATCATATCTGCCTGGCGCGGACTGGCACGGGCTACCTCAAACCCGAAGCGCGCCATATCGTAGCGGGCTGCACCGAGGGCCATGAATTCGATACCGCAACAGCTGGTTGCAAACGTAAGCGGCCACAGCGAATTGCTGCGTCCCCAATCGATGAAATCGTCCAGAACGCCGATAGCCACATTAGCGCCGCCGGCATTAAGTTCCCGAACCAATTTCTCCAACGTTTCGTTGTCTGTAAACTCCTCATAAGGGATGGATTTTATTTTGGGTTTCTTCGTTACTTCCATTCCAACGCTCCTTTCCTCCAGGCATATGCAAGGCCCAGAACCAATATAATAAGGAAAAATAAAATACTGAAAAGTCCGGCAGCTCCCAGTTCGCGTGCTATGACTGCCCACGGAAACAGGAACACCGTCTCCACTTCAAACATCAGAAACAGGATGGCAAACAAGTAGTAACCTACCCGAAACTGCATCCATGATTTACCGCGGGTGGGAATACCACATTCGTACGGCTCCATTTTCTGCACATTGTACGAACGGGGGGCTATCGCATTGGACAATGCGATGACGATACCCACGAAAGCAATTGCCGTCAGCAAGACGGCTACCAACAAAGTAAAGTTCATAAATCCGATAAGATTTTAGATATATAAAATATAGATATACAGCACTAAAACAGCGATAAAGCGATAAGGTGACAAGGTGATAATGCTTTGCCCTTTCCTTAAATGATAATCTTCCTTAACCCGATTATGTAATAATGCGGACCGGGCACGGTAAGACAGTGTACATTCGGCATACAGTCATAGCTTTGCGCACGCAGCAGTTGCTGCATACGGATAATATCAGTGCGCAACAGGAAGCTTTTGTTGTTTGGAACCTGCTGGCTTTCCACATGTTCCAGGCAAGAAGCGGCGGATGATGTATGTCTGTAATAATTATGAATGATCTGTTGGGGGGTAGGCGCCTGCGTCAAAATGCAACTCTCTGCTTTGCAGCCGGCCGGAGCGCACAAAAAATCCGCAGCCTCTATTGCACCGTTGTGTAATAAAACCGCGAGTATGGCTATCATACAATATTTTATGCACTGTTTCATACCTCCCTATCTCTTTTCAGGGCGCAAAGATATAACAAGTATCTCTCATTTTGCTATCTCCGCATAACAAAATAAGGCTATTTTTACACTTTTTATCCTAAATCAATTCCGTTTCCAGAATTCCGGGGTGAACAAAAGTAAGACGGTGAACAATTCCAGACGCCCCAATAACATGAGGAATGACAGTAACCATTTGGCCGCATCGGGCAGGGCATTCCATGAATATGCCGGACCGGTGTCACCCAATCCGGGGCCCATATTGCCGATGCTGGATACAACACAACCGATGGACTCTTCAGCACCTATCCCCATCCCCATCATTATCAGTATGCTGATGATGATAATGATAAAATATAGAAAGAAAAATGCCAACACGGTGGATACGATGGAAGGGGGGATTACTTGTTTGTTTATACGCACCGGCAACACTGCGTTGGGATGGAGGAGGTGCTTGCACTCATTGCGGGATACTTTGGCCAGAATGACCATACGGATACATTTCAGACCGCCGGAAGTGCTGCCGGCACAAGCTCCCATCACCATGACAATGGTAAGAAGCCCCCAAAGCACAGGTGTCCATAACATATAGTCGTCTGTGGCAAAGCCGGTGGAGGTGTGCAGCGATATGACCTGGAACAATGATTTGCGGAAAGCCTCTTCCGCATCCATTGAACCTGTGTAATAGAGCACTGCGGCTATCACACCGGTAAAGCCTGCTACCGACCAGAAATACCATTTCAGCTCGGCATTGTCAATTACCTTTTTGAATTTCCGATTGACAAAGAACAGCAATAGCGTAAAGTTGATGCCGGAAATAAACATGAAAATGGAGATTACATATTCTATATAAGGAGAATTGTAATAGGCCACACTTGCCTGCTTGGTGGAGAAACCACCCGTGCCCGTAGTAGCAAAGGCATGGCATACGCTGTCGAACCAGTTCATGCCGCCCAGCATTAACAAGACTACAAGTATGAGAGTGAGTCCAGCATAGATGCTCCATATCCATTTGGCTGTGATGCCGATGCGCGGATGCACCTTGTCGTGCGTGGGGCCGCTGGCTTCGGCGGCAAACACCTGCAGGCCGCTGACCCCGAAGATGGGTAATACGGCAATCGTAAACATGATAATTCCCAAACCGCCTATCCATTGTGTCATACCGCGCCAGAACAGCAATCCGTGAGGAAGCGATTCTATATTATCCAGCACGGTGGCTCCCGTACTTGTAAAACCGGACATGGTTTCAAAGAAAGCATTCGTGATGTCAGGGACATATCCGCTGATGTAGAAAGGCAACATACCGAAAAGAGAAAAAGCCACCCAGGCAAAGCTGACCAGGACGTAACCGTCGCGGCGGGTAAGTTGTTTCTCACCGCCTTTTCCGGCGATAGCCATGAGCAGGCCCACTCCTGCTGTGATACCTGCCGATTTCCAGAAATCGAGGAGGGCTTCGTCATTATAGTAGTACGATATTGCCGAACATGCCAGCAACATGACTGTCTCCAGCAGTAGCAGAATACCGATAATCCGTATAATTGTCTTAAAGTTAATCACGCTTGTTTGGATTTTAAGTCGTTAATTTTGAATTATGGGACGGGGCGCAGGTGCAGCCAATTCATAATTCAGAATTTAGAACTCCCGATTAATTAAAGTATTTTTCGATTTTCTTAATCATCATGTTCAGGCAGAATACCACCACGTGGTCGCCGGGCTGTATTTGCGTGTTACCCATAACTACCACACCCTCGCCGTTGCGTATCAGTCCGCCGATGGTTGTCCCTTTGGGCAGGCCGAGGTCCTTTACCGGATGTTTGGTTATCTTTGAGCCTGCCTTGACGGTAAACTCCGCTACATCGGCATTGGCAAAGGTGAGGCATTTTACGTTGCTCACATCGGCATCCAGCATCATCTGGTAGATATGGCTGGCGGCAATCATCTTCTTGTTGATGACCGTGCCGATGTCGAGGCTTTCAGCCATGCCTATATAGTCGATATTTTCTACTTCGGCTACGGTTTTTCTTACACCCATGCGTTTTGCCGCCAGGCAGGCAAGAATGTTTGTTTCCGAGTTTCCGGTCAGTGCCACAAAGGCTTCGGTATTCTTCAATCCTTCTTCTATGAGCAGGTCCATATCCCGTCCGTCGCCGTTGATAATCATTGTCTTGTCATCCAGCAGTTCGGTCAGGCGGTTACAGCGGTTCAGGTCGTTGTCCACGATTTTCACCTGCATATAGTCGGGAACATATTGTGCGGTACGTACGGCGATGCGGCTTCCACCCATAATCATGACATTGCGTACGTCGGCATAATCTTCTTTGCCTGCTATCTTGCGGATATACGGTACGAATTTGCGGGTAGTCGTGAAATAAACAATATCATGCAGTTTTATAACATCATCGCCGCGGGGAATCAGTGTTTCGTTACCGCGCTTGATGGCTACCACGTGATAAGGCAATTCCGGTCCGCCCAACTGATGCAGGGGAATGTTCAGGATTTCTGCTTTTTCGCGCATCTTGGCGCCTATCAGAATCAATGCGCCCCCGCAAAATTCCCACCATTGGCGTACCCAGCTCATACGGATGGAAGATACAATCTCTTTTGCCGCAAGCATTTCCGGGTAGATAAGCGAATCTACTCCTAACTTCTGGAAAAATTCCTTATTTTTGGGCAGCAGATATTCGTAATTGTCAATACGACCTACGGTTTTTACCGCACCCAGGTTGGTTGCAAGCATACAGGCGGTAATGTTACGGCTTTCGTCGGGAGTAACGGCAATGAACAGGTCGGCCTCTCCCGCTCCCACCTCTTTCAATCCTTTTATGGAAGTGGGGGAGGCGTTAACGGTCATCAGGTCGAAGTTGGAACTGAGCGTGCTCATCCTTTCCTCGTTGTCGTCTATTAATATGATGTCTTGCTTCTCGCGCGACAATAGTTTGGCCAAATGTGTGCCTACTGCACCGGCACCTGCAATGATTATCTTCACAATGCTTTAAGAAATGAAGAATAAAGAATCAGGAATGAAGAACTGCCTTACGGACGGCTTGCATAACGCAGCCCGGCTCTTCATTCATCATTCCTCATTCTTAATTAATATATTATAGATTCCTTCTTCGTCCATTCCGCACAGCCGGTGCAGCTCCTGTACCGTACCATGTTCTATGAATGCGTCGGGTACACCGATGCGCTCGACGTGCGGGGTATAGTCGTTGTCTGCCATGAATTCCAGCACGGCGCTTCCCATGCCTCCTTTTCGTGTGCCGTCCTCTATGGTGACGATGCGCTTGAAGTTACGTCCTGCTTCATGCAGCAATGCCTCGTCCAGCGGCTTGAGGAAACGCAGGTCGTAATGGGCTATGGAGAGCCCTTTTTCCGCTTCTGCCCGTTCGATGGCGTGTGCGGCAGTGTTTCCTATCGGTCCGATGGTGATGACGGCAATATCCTTTCCGTCCTTCAGTTTGCGCCCTTTGCCCACGGGGACTTCTTCGAGCGGACACTTCCAGTCCACCAGTACGCCTCGTCCGCGGGGATAACGGATTACGAACGGACCTTTGTCCGGCAGTTGTGCCGTGTACATGAGGCGGCGCAATTCATGTTCGTCCATGGGCGAGGATATGGTCAGGTTCGGGATAGGGCGGAAGTAGGCAAGGTCGTATACGCCATGATGCGTCGGACCATCCTCTCCTACCAGTCCGGCGCGGTCCAGACAAAGGACAACGGGCAGCCTCAGGAGGGCAATGTCGTGTATCACATTGTCGTATGCCCGCTGCATGAAAGACGAGTAGATGTTGCAGAAGGGCTGCATGCCTTCCTTTGCCATGCCGCCGGAGAATGTGGCTGCATGCCCTTCGGCAATGCCTACATCGAATGCACGGTCGGGCATGGACTTCATCAATAGGTTCATGGAGCATCCTGTGGGCATGGCAGGAGTAACTCCCACTATCTTCGGATTTTTCTCTGCCAGTTCTACCAACGTCTCTCCGAACACGGTCTGGTACAGAGGGGGCAGGTTGCTGGTGTCGGTGGTGATGCGCTCTCCGGTTTCGGGATCGAATCTGCCCGGTGCATGCCAGATGCCTGGGTCTTTTTCGGCAGGTTCGAAGCCTTTGCCTTTTACGGTGTGCAGATGAAGTATTTTAGGGCCTTTCAAGTCCTTGATGTCCCGTAGGATGCGGGCAAGATTCTTCACATCGTGTCCGTTTATGGGACCGAAATAACGGATGTTCATCCCCTCGAAGATGTTCTGTTGTTGGGCTGCCATTGATTTCAGACTGTTGGAGAAGCGGATGAGCGCTTTGCGCCGGTCCTCGTTCAGTACACCCATTTTGAACAGCATTTTGGATGCTTTGAAGCGTAGCTGGTTGTAGCGGTTGGAAGTTGTCAGGTTAAAGAGATATTGCTTCATGCCACCCACACTGCGGTCTATCGCCATGTCGTTGTCGTTGAGGATAATCAACAGGTTGTTGGTGGTGGACGAAGCATTGTTCAAGCCTTCGAAAGCCAGTCCTCCGCTCATGCTGCCGTCGCCAATGACGGCTACTACGTGGCGGTCTTTTTCTCCTTTCTTGGCTGCTGCGACAGCCATACCCAAAGCCGCCGAAATGGAATTGGAGGCATGTCCGCAGGCAAAGGTGTCATAATCGCTTTCTACGGGAGTGGGAAAAGGACGTATGCCTTTGAATTTGCGGTTGGTGCAGAAAGCCTCGCGACGTCCGGTGAGCATCTTATGCCCGTAAGCCTGATGCCCCACATCCCATACAATGCGGTCGTATGGAGTGTTGTAGACGTAATGCAGCGCAACGGTCAGTTCAACAGTGCCCAGGCTTGCGGCAAAGTGTCCCGGATTGCAAGAAAGTTCCTGAATGATGTCTTGTCTTAATTCCTTACATATCTCCGGAAGTTGTTCCACGCTCAATTTGCGCAAATCCTCCGGATAGGAAATGGAATTCAGCAAGCTATATATTGTAGGTTCTGTTTTCATTACTGTACTGAAAATTACAAAATGCAAAAATAGCAAAAGAAAACGGATGGCTGTATCATTTTGTCTGTTTTTTGTTTTGCCGCTTGTCTTTTGCGGGAATTTGTCCGGACGTTTTCGCCTCTTTTAACAGAAATGCTTTCCCTTTGCGAAGCGAGTTTACCGGATTGGCGTACGGGATATGTCCGACACCCGGGTCTTGGTATGTCCGACACCCGGGTCTTGGCATGTCTGACATCCGGGTCTTGGTATGTCTGACACCCGGGTGTCAGACACGGTGTTCTTGCATACGCGGATATGTATAGTTGCCTGAAGAAGCAACGGAGCATGTCCTTTGCGGTTTTTAGAAGGTGCTTTTCCGGTTTTTGCAGTATTTCTTTGTATCTTTGCAGCCCCATTGAATTAAGTTACGTATGAACTTCATTACTCCTGTCGAACTTCCCGCCCATCTGCCTTGCTTGCGGCATACGGACCACTTGCTGCTGCTGGGCTCCTGCTTTGCAGCCAATATGGGCGCAAGGTTTACCGAAGCGAAATTTTCCTGCGATGTCAATCCTTACGGCGTACTTTATAACCCTCTGTCCATATCCTCCGCTTTGCGTGAAATCGTATTTGGGAAAGTGTATGGTAAGGAAGACCTGTTTTTCTTTCGCGATTGCTGGCATAGTCCCATGCATCACGGGGATTTCTCGTCACCGTTGGCAGACGAAACGTTGAAGAGAATCAACGGACGGATTGCCGGTGCGCACGAACAGATTTTCCGTTCGGCGTGTTTGCTACTGACTTTCGGCACGTCCTGGGTGTATGAACAAAAAAATACGGGGCGTATCGTGGGCAACTGCCATAAGCTGCCCGAGAAGGAGTTTACCCGCAGGCGGCTGACAGTCGATGAAATTGTGTCGGACTATGTTTCGCTGCTATCGGGGCTGCTGGTGCGCAACTCCGGATTGAAGGTGATATTTACCGTCAGCCCTATCCGCCATATACGCGAAGGCATGCATGCCAATCAGCTCAGTAAGTCCGTCTTGCTGCTGGCTGTAGACAGACTGCAAGCTGCTTTTCCGGAGAATGTATTCTATTTTCCCGCCTATGAATTGGTTTTGGATGAATTGCGGGATTACCGCTTCTACGCTGAAGATATGGTGCATCCCTCCGAAGTGGCTGTGCAGTATGTGTGGGAACGCTTCTCGTCCGCCTGTTTTTCGCCGGAGACGTTACAGATCATAGAAGAAAGTGAAAATATACGTAGAGCATTGGCTCATAAGCCTTTTCACCCGGATTCTGAAGAGTATAAGCGTTTTTTAGGACAAATTGTGTTAAAAATAGACCGACTTAACGGAAAATACCCGTACTTAGACTTCCAAAAGGAAAGAGAATTATGTCATACACGATTGAAGATATAGCTCGCATCATCGGTGCGCGGCGGATAGGGGATAGGCCTGCCGCTATCGACTGGTTGCTTACAGACAGCCGTTCCCTGAGTTTTCCCGAAGAAACACTGTTTTTTGCCTTGCCTACAAAGCGGAATGACGGTACCCGTTATATCCGTGATTTGTATGCGCGCGGCATACGTAATTTTGTGGTCAGCGAAGAGAGGCTGAATGAGGTTGGAATCGGAGAACCGAAAGTTGAAGACGCCGCACGGCAGGAAACTGTGGATACTGCTGCGATGCAGCCGGCTTTCAACTTACTGGTCGTTCCCAACCCGTTGAAAGCCTTGCAGAAACTGGCAGAGCAACATCGGGACCGGTTTCAGATTCCTGTTATCGGCATTACAGGCAGCAACGGAAAAACCATTGTGAAGGAGTGGCTGCATCAGTTGCTGAGTCCCGAACGGATGATAACACGCTCTCCCCGCAGCTACAATTCCCAGATAGGCGTACCTTTGTCCGTGTGGCAGATGAGTGAACAAACGGAGCTTGCCATATTAGAGGCCGGTATCTCGGAACCGGGAGAAATGCGTGCCTTACAGAATATTATCAAACCTACAATCGGTATCCTGACAAATATAGGAGGCGCACATCAGGAGAATTTCTTCTCTTTGCAGGAGAAATGTATGGAGAAGCTGGCTCTCTTTAAGAATTGCGATGTGGTGATTTATAATGGTGACGACGAGTTTATCAACAATTGTGTGGGTAAATCCATGCTTGCCGCCCGTGAAATAGCATGGAGCAGGAAAGATATGGAGCGTCCGTTATATATAAGTAAAGTGGAGAAACAGGAAGATTCCACTGTTATTTCCTATCGTTATTTGGATATGGACAATACGTTTACATTGCCTTTTATAGATGATGCTTCTATTGAAAATTCGCTGAACTGCCTGGCGGCCTGCCTGTATCTGATGCTTCCTGCCGAACAGATAACGGAACGCATGGCAAAGCTGGAACCGGTAGCAATGCGTTTGGAAGTAAAGGAAGGCAAAAACGGATGCCTGCTGATAAATGACAGTTATAACTCTGATCTCGGTTCGTTGGATATAGCGCTTGATTTTCTGTACCGTCGCTCGCAGAGTAAGGGTCTGAAGCGGACGCTTATCCTTTCGGATATATTGGAGACGGGACAGAATACGCCGACTCTCTACCGTCAGGTGGCACAGTTGGTAAACAGCCGGGGGATAGAGCGCATAATCGGTGTGGGAAATGAAATATCTTCATGTGCCGCACGGTTTAGTATCGAGAAGACTTTTTATCCGGATACGGCTACGCTGATTGAAGCCATTGGCCGGGGAGAGCTCCGGCTGGAGAATGAAATAATTCTGATTAAAGGGGCGCGTAAGTTCGGTTTCGATGCGTTGACGGAAGCCTTGGAGAAGAAAGTGCACGAAACGATATTGGAGGTAAATCTCGGTGCAATGATCGCTAATCTGAATCATTATCGCGGCAAGCTAAAACCTGAAACCAAAATGGTGTGTATGGTGAAGGCTTCCGCCTATGGCGCAGGTTCGTATGAAATAGCCAGGACTTTGCAGGAGCATCATGTGGATTATCTGGCTGTTGCTGTTGCCGATGAAGGGTCGGATTTACGTAAAGCGGGCATTACGGCAAGCATTATCATTATGAATCCGGAGATGACGGCATTCAAGACGATGTTCGACTATAAACTGGAACCGGAAGTTTACAGTTTCCATTTGTTGGATGCGCTGATTAAAGAAGCTGAGAAAGAAGGTATCACCAATTTTCCCATTCATGTGAAACTGGATACCGGCATGCACCGGTTGGGATTTGCTCCGGAAGATATGCCCCGGCTCATAGAACGTCTGAAAGGACAGAATGCGGTTATTCCCCGTTCGGTATTCTCCCATTTTGTAGGAAGCGACGCTCAGCAGTTCGATGCTTTTACGCGTAAACAGATAGAAACTTTTGAAAAGGCTTCCATGCTGCTGCAGGAGGCGTTTCCGTATAAAATACTTCGTCATATTTGTAATTCGGCCGGTATAGAGCGCTTTCCGGGAGCACAGTTTGATATGGTGCGGTTGGGAATCGGATTGTATGGCATCAGTCCGATAGATAATTCTATAATGCATAACGTCAGTACGTTAAAGACTACCATCCTGCAGATTCGTGATGTGCCCGAAGAAGATACGGTGGGATATAGCCGCAAGGGACATTTGACGCGTCCTTCACGTATTGCTGCCATTCCTATCGGCTATGCCGACGGGTTGAACCGTCACTTGGGCAATGGACACGCCTATTGCCTGGTGAACGGACAGCGTGCTCCTTATGTGGGCAATATCTGTATGGATGTTTGTATGATTGATGTTACTGACATTGATTGCAAAGAAGGCGACAGCGTTGAGATTTTCGGAGATCATCTTCCTATAACCGTCCTCTCCGATGTGCTCGGGACAATTCCCTACGAAGTGCTTACAAGTGTTTCGACACGTGTGAAGAGGGTGTATTATCAGGATTGAGAAGATGACAAGGCATAAAGTATGGATTATACTTCATATTTTATACTTTATACTTTGTATTTCGTGCTTCGTACTTCATAAATCTTCTTATCTTTGCAATCAAATTTAATCCGATATGATTATGACAAACTTACTTTTATTAGGTTTCTTGCCCAGCGGTTCCGAATGGATTATCATTGCATTGGTTATCTTGCTGCTGTTTGGCGGTAAGAAAATTCCTGAACTGATGCGCGGTTTGGGAAAAGGCGTAAAGAGTTTCAAAGAAGGGGTAAACGAGGCTAAAGACGAAATCAATAAAGCAAAGGAAGAGGTGGACAAACCTGTAGATAATAAGTAATAAGGTGATGAAGCGGTTGTTGTCGTCCCGTTACCTTGTTGTTTTACCGCCTTGTCACTCTATCGCTGTTTATGTTTATGGCAGATAAAGAGTTAACCTTCTGGGATCATTTGGACGAACTGCGCCGGGTGCTGTTCCGCATTCTTGGTGTATGGTTTGTGTTGGCTGTGGGTTATTTCATTGCGATGCCTTATCTGTTTGATAATGTAGTGCTGGCTCCTTGCCATAATGATTTCATCTTTTATGATTTGCTGCGTTATATCGGTGAAGTATTTGATTTGCATGACGAATTCTTTACGCAGGAATTTCAGATAAAATTGATAAATATTAATCTGGCCGCACCGTTTTTCATCCATATATCTACAGCATTTTGGATGTCGGTGGTGACGGCTGCGCCATATGTATTCTTCGAGATATGGCGGTTTGTCAGTCCCGCACTCTATCCCAACGAGCGCAAAGGGGTACGGAAAGCGCTCGGTCTGGGTACGGTGATGTTTTTTGTAGGAGTGTTGCTGGGTTACTTTATGGTATATCCGCTGACCTTACGTTTTCTATCCACTTACCAGCTTAGCGCAACGATAGAGAACCAGATTTCTCTCAATTCGTACATCGACAATTTTATGATGCTGGTACTCTGCATGGGACTTGCTTTTGAACTTCCGTTGGTAACGTGGCTGCTTTCGTTGCTGGGGTTGGTGCATAAGACATTCCTGCGGAAGTATCGTCGTCATGCAGTGGTTATCATTGTTATTGTTGCCGCTGTCATAACTCCCACTGGCGACCCGTTTACACTGACTGTCGTTGCCGTTCCGCTCTATCTTCTTTATGAAATGAGTATCCTGATGATTAAGGACAAGAAAGCGGATGAAACCGAGGAGATTATAGAGACCGGAGAGAGATGAATGCTGAAATAGAGGAATATTTTTATTTACTGCGGGAAGTCTGTCGTGCGGATGACTCTTCTTTGGGAACCGCTTACCGTCAATTGCAGGAACTGCTCGAGCATTTATGCCGTACGCAAATGACGGATAGCAGTCTGCAAATGACCGACCTTGCCGCCCGTATCAATTTTGTATCTTCCAAGCTGGGGCTGACCGTTGCAGAGCAAAATCGCCTGCATACTTTCCGGCTTGCCTCTAATGCCGTCCTTAATCGCCAGGCAGAACCTTCACGCGAAAAATTGCTGCGTGATGCCAAGACAGTATCTTTCTTTGTAAAGCGCATAACCGGTGAAGATATTCCGGCAGACCTGTATCGTCTCTTTCCGCAGGCTGATGCCACGTACATTGCAGCTCCCCCGGCAAAGGAGCGTGTACGGCGTATGCGCGTCAATTTTCAGTATGCCGATACGGATTATCTGTATGTACTGCCTGTGGATAGCGTGGCGGACGAACCGTTGCGGGTACGTTATAATGTGTCTCAAATCAATGATGAATTTGCTGAGACTTGTGGTTTATTGTGGCGGCATGCCCAGATTAATCTGCTGGATGTGGCAGTAGATGAGGCAGGTGTGCTTATACCCTCTTTCATTATTTTAGAACCGGATTATCTGCTTGATATCAGTTCATTGGCAGAATGTTTCAGGGAATATGGTCATCACCCGGCAAACTATATGCTGGCAAGGTTGCAGATGCCTGATAATACCCGTCCTCTTTTATTGGGTAATATAGCCAATCTCTTTTTGGACGAATGGATTCATGCGGAAAGTGAACCTGACTATCTGGAATGTATGAAGAAAGCGTTCCGCTCATATCCCATTGAACTGGCTGCCTGCGCAGATTTGCGCGACCGGGAGAAAGAACGTGAATTCTTTGTCGACTGTAAACGGCATTTTGATAATATCCGGCAAACTGTTACAGATACTTTCCGGGCTTCGGGGTATGAACTGGACAAAACGGATGCCGTGCTGGAACCGTCTTATATATGTGAGGCGTTAGGTTTGCAGGGACGTTTGGATTATATGCAGCGTGATATGTCGTCTTTCATCGAAATGAAATCGGGCAAGGCGGATGAATATGCTATCCGGGGTAAGGTAGAACCTAAAGAGAACAATAGGGTACAGATGCTGCTGTATCAGGCGGTATTGGAGTATGCCATGGGGAAAGAACATCATCGGGTGAAGCCGTATTTGCTCTATACACGCTATCCGTTGCTCTATCCGGCACGTCCTTCGTGGGCAATGTTGCGCCGGGTAATGGATGTCCGGAACCGTATTGTAGCAAATGAATACGGCATCCAGTTGCGCAATAGTCTGCAATATACGGCGGAGCGTCTGCGCGATATTGCTCCGGGAACTCTGAATGAGCGGCAACTGGATAATACATTGTGGAAACGTTATCTGTATCCTTCCATCGATGCGGTGACACAGAAGATTCATGCGTTGTCTCCATTGGAACAGTCGTATTTCTATGCGTTGTACAATTTTATAACAAAAGAACTCTATACTTCAAAATCCGGTGATGTGGAGTATGAAGGACGCACCGGCGCATCTGCTTTATGGCTTGCTACTTTAGAGGAGAAAAGCGAGAACGGAGAGATTTTATATGATTTGGCGATACGGCAAAATTGTGCGGCGGATATTCATAGACCTTATTTATTGCTGGAGCGTACACATACGGATATTGATACTTTGCCCAATTTCCGGCAAGGAGATGCCATTGTTCTGTATGAGCGGAATGTCAGTGAAGATAACGTTACCAATAAAATGGTGTTTAAGGGGAACATCGAGGAAATTTCCGATTGCAATATCCGTATCAGACTTCGTGCGGCACAACAGAACGCCAGGGTCTTGCCAATGGAAAGCCGCTATGCAATAGAACATGATTATATGGATACCTCTTTTCGCTGCATGTATTGGGGATTGTCGGCCTTTTTGTCTGCAACGAAAGACCGTCGGGATTTGTTGCTGAATCAACGTAAACCGGAATTTGATACTGCCCTTAACGGAGCTATATCGGCTGCTGCCGATGATTTTGTACGTATTACTTTGAAGGCGCAAGCTGCTAAAGACTATTTCTTGCTGGTAGGTCCGCCGGGAACCGGTAAGACCTCTCGCGCTCTGCGCAGCATGGTAGAGGCTTTTTATAGGGAAGGGAAAGAAATACTTTTGCTTTCATATACTAACCGGGCAGTGGACGAGATATGTAAGATGTTGACAGCCATTACACCGGAGGTCGACTTCATACGTATCGGCAGTGAACTTTCCTGTGACGGCGTGTATCGTCCGCATTTGATAGAAAACGTGTTGGAGTCTTGCTCTACACGCCGGGAGGTGCAGGAGCGTATGGCGCGTTGCCGAATTTTTGTGGGAACGGTTGCTACGCTGTCTGCCAAGACCGAATTGTTCCGTTTGAAGACTTTTGATGTGGCCTTGATAGATGAGGCTACTCAGATATTGGAGCCGCAACTGTTGGGATTGCTTTGCATGCGCGGCGTTACCGGCGGGAATGCTATAGGGAAATTTGTCCTGATAGGTGACCATAAACAATTGCCGGCTGTTGTACTCCAGTCATCGGAGCAATCGGAAATTCAGGATGAAGGTTTGCGGGGCATCGGTTTGCATAACTTGAAAGATTCTCTTTTTGAACGTCTTTATCGGAATGCCATTGGGCAACAGGTGGTTGACGGTCGGCAAACCTCTGCTTTCAACTCCCGGTTTTCAGCTTTCAATTCTCTTGATATGCTTTGTCGTCAGGGACGTATGAATGTAGAAGTTGCAGCTTTTCCGAACCGTGCTTTCTATGGCGGGTTGTTACAGCCGGTAGGATTGGAACATCAGACAGGGGTTCTTAAACTGTCTCCTCAGCTTTCTGCTGATGAATTTGCCGCTTTGCTGACCCGGCGGGTAGCTTTTCTTCCGTCCGTTCCCGAACCGCCTATGCAGTCGGCAAAGATGAACCGTTCGGAAGCAAAAATCGTAGCCGGATTGGCTGCTGCTGTCTATCGACAGTATACATTTGCCGAGGGATGCTTCAGCGCAGCTTCTACTTTGGGAGTAATAACCCCTTATCGTAGTCAGATAGCTTTGATAAAGAAAGAAATAGAAGCTTTGGGAATTCCAGCCTTGAATGAAATCCTGGTAGATACGGTGGAGCGTTTTCAGGGAAGCGAACGTGATGTCATCATTTACTCTTTCTGTGTGAACAGGTTGTCTCAGCTGAGATTTCTTGCCAATCTGACAGAGGAGAACGGAATACGGATAGACCGTAAGCTGAATGTGGCTTTGACCAGAGCACGCAAGCAGATGTTTATAATCGGAGTCCGCCAATTGTTGGAGCAGAATCCAATCTATGCGCAACTGTTGAAAAGTTGTGATTCATAAGGTACGAAACGTTTCCTATTGCCGTAGATTGCAGCTATTTCTTCATTTAATAAATCTTAAATATTTTCTTTCTCTTTATATGCTTTATTAATAACATCGTGTGTTATAAAGCCTTATCTTTGCAGCACGTTTTTTTCATAGAGATTTAGATTTAAGGTTAGAAGAATTGTGGAAGTCGTGAGACTTCCCTTTTTTTTATCCCTTAATTCTTGTTCTCTTAGAATTTGCCGACAAATCTTATATTGCCAAGAGGATATAAAAAAAGCTCTTTCATGCGAAAGAGCTTTTTTATATCTATATATTCTGTCTGTATCAGTTCAGTACGATAGGTTTGTATTTCGGTACCAGAAGCTTCATGATGCACCAGCCGATAAGGTAAGCAACGGCACAGATGCAGAATATGATGAAGTATCCGGCTGCCTTGCCTTCGAATCCCATGAATATCATCTGGGTTTCATCAGCGTAAGTAAACAGTGTGCCCGAGCCTTTGTTGATGAGGAACGAACCGATACCGCCCGCCATACCTCCCAATCCGGTAATGGTGGCTACCGCACTTTTTGGGAACATATCGCCCACTACGGAGTAGATGTTGGCAGACCAGGATTGGTGAGCTGCTCCGGCAATACCTATAATGATAATCGGATACCAATAGGAGTATTCTCCTAACGGTTGTGCAAATAGTGCGAGTAACGGGAACAAAGCAAAGATGAACATGGCTCGCATGCGGGCTGCATACGGATTCATACCGGTTTTGTTTATGATGATGGTAGGCAGTTTTCCACCATAGATAGACAGCATGGTAATGGCATAAAGTACGAATATCAGCAACTGTGCCGTTCCGCTGTCCGAAGAGAATCCGTAGACATCGGAGATGTAGGCCGGAGTCCAAAACAGGAAGAACCACCATACACCGTCGGTCATGAATTTGCCGATGGCAAAAGCCCATGCCTGAGGGTATTGGAGACATTCCATAAACGACATCTTTCTTTCAGGTTTTTCAGAGACAGCCTTGTCTTCTTCTCTGAGTTTATCTTGTTCGATATAAGCAATTTCTGCTGCATTGACGCGCGGGTTTTCATGAGGTTTCTTATACATGAACATCCACATGCCCATCCAGACGAAGCCTAATCCACCGATGACGATGAACGCCATTTCCCAACCGTTGCCTACACCGATGCTTTGGAAGTACCGTGCTAAAGAGGGGATGGTGACAGGAGCTATTAAAGCACCTACTGTGGCGCCGGCATTGAAAATGGAAGTCGAGAATGCACGGTCTTTTTTCGGAAAATACTCGGCGGTGACTTTAATTGCTGCGGGGAAGTTTCCGGCTTCACCGACACTCAATATCACACGGGCAGCGATGAAAAAGTAAACACTGGTAATGGCAATGGTCGATGCTACGGCGCCTGTTGCGGAAATCATGGCAGCGGCATCATGAATGCCCACTACATGTTCGGTTGCCCATCCGCAAACAGCATGCAGGCAAGCTCCTAATGACCATACGAAGATAGCCCAGAGATAACCTTTTTTAGTTCCTAACCAATCAATGAAGCGTCCGGCAAATAAGTTTGCAATGGCATATACTATGGAAAATACGGCTGTGATATCTCCATAATCGGCATCTGTCCAATGAAATTCCGGGGCGATAAAATCTTTCCAGGTAAGTGATAATACTTGTCGGTCGAGATAATTAACTGTTGTCGCGAAGAATAACATGGCGCAAATTGTCCAGCGATAGTTAGACATTTTGCCCAATGTGTTCTGATTTGTACTCATGATAATAGATTTAATTTATAATGTCGCAAAAATACGCGTTCTTGTGTTATGTGTATGTGTAATATTTGGTAGAAATCATGGAGAAAATGACAAAAATAGGCATAGTTGAGAACAGCTATGCCTATTTTCTTGCCTACGGATATTATTTCATATCTGTGTATTTGATTTCATCTTTGTCGCTGTACTTCAGGTTCTCACCTCCCATACCCCAGATGAAAGTATAGTTGCTGGTGCCTGCAGCTGCGTGGATGCTCCATTCGGGAGAAGTGATGGCCTGCTCGTTGTGTAACCAAATCAGGCGTTCTTCTTGAGGCTCACCCATTAAGTGGCAGATTGCATTTCCCGGAGCCAGGTTGAAGTAGTAATAGGCTTCCATACGACGTGTGTGAGTATGGGCAGGCATGGTGTTCCATACAGAACCCGGAGCAAGTTCGGTAAGTCCCATCTGCAATTGGTTTGTACCGCCGTTTTTCACTCTTTCCAAAACATCTTTTACAATCAGCTGGTTTACGATACGGTCGTTGCTGTCTTCCATTTTTCCGTAATGGTCGGAAATGCCCAAAGCATATTTTTTAGGATTGGCCTTTTGAAGTTTGGCATCGGTTGTAATCAACTGAGTAACGTAAGGTTTGTAAGCCGGAGCCGAGTTGATATAGAATTTGGCAGGGTTGGCAGCATCGTTGCTCTTGAAAGTTACTTCTTTATTGCCACAACCTACATAAAGAGCTTCTTTATACTTCATGGGGTATTCCTTGCCGTCTACGGTAACTACTCCATCGCCACCGGTGTTGATAACACCCAACTCGCGACGTTCGAGGAAGTAAGTGATTTCAGGACCCAGCTCACGGAAAGTCTCCAGTTTCAATACTTTGTTTACAGGCATTGCACCTCCGTAAATCAAACGGTCATAGAGGGTGTAAGTAACATTGATTTCGTCCGGAGCCATTACTTTGCTCATCATAAAAGAGCTACGGAGACGTTGTGTGTCATAATGCTTTACGTCCAATGGATGGCAGGCTGTCTGCACAGTGTAATTTACTTGGGCGGAAGCCGTAACTGCGGCTGCACCCAACATCAGGGCAATTGCTAATTTTTTCATGTCTGATATAAACTTTAAATATTAATATGCTTAATGATTACTTTTTTATTTAGCGCTCTCTTTAGCTTCTTTTTCACTGCGGACAATGATACGACGGTTGATGAACATCATGGTTATCGCTACCAGTACCAGCAGTGCAGCACCTACATACGAGAGTTTTACACCTCTATATATAGTCCAGCCGAAGAAAGAAGCGGCAAAGTCGATGGAACCGCCATCAAATCCTTCAGGAATGTGTGCCGTAGGATCGTGTGTCTCGGCATATACCTGATTGGCTGCCAGCGTGAAGTCCGGTGCCATATCGGTTACGAAATACAAACCTAAAATCAGAGTGATAAGACCGATAATGAGTGTCTTCAATACATTTCCTTTAGTAAAGGGCAATATCATCGGAAACAGATAGAACATACCTGCAAGTGAGGCCAATGGCAGGAACTGATTACCCGGCAGGAATACGGCAAGTGCCAGGATAACGGGAATCAGGATAACCGATGCCACCAATGTAGCGGGGTGTCCGATAACCAATGCCGGGCTCATACCGATATGTACTTTCTTACCGTTGAATTTAGCTTTTACCAGTTCCGAAGTCTTTTCGGAAATAGGCTTCAATCCTTCGATAAACAGAGAAGTGATGCGGGGGATGAGTTCCATTACGGCTCCCATTGTGATACCCAGGAAGAGAACTTTCTTGATGTCGAGTTGGGCTGCCCAGCCTATCAGCATACCTACGATAACTCCCAATACCAGCGGTTCACCTATTACACCGAACTTTTTCTTCATGCCTTCTGCATCGATTTCCAGCTTGGAGAAACCGGGAATTTTATCTAATGCCTTATTGATAAGTATGGCAAACGGTGTGAAACTCTGGCAGAAAGGCTGAGGTATGGAGATACCGTCCAAATCATAGAACTTTTGGAATTTTTCTGCAGTAAGGTCTGCGCAGACCAATGTAATAATGTAGCAGATGATAGCGGCGAAATAGCCCCATGCCAGGTTCTGGCCGGTAACAAAATAAGCCACAGCACCGATGAAGGCGAAGTGCCAATAGTTCCACAAGTCTATGTTTACAGTACGTGTGGTCTTGGTGATAAGCATCAGGAAATTGACGCCTAAGCAGATAGGAATGATAAGCGCACCAACAGCGGTATTATAAGCTACAGCAGCGGCGGCGGGCCATCCCATATCGAATACGTTCAGTTGCAGGTGATACAAATCGGATATGGCTTTCAGAGGAGAATTAAAATTTGTTGTCAGCAGGGCGGTAACTACGCCTAAACCCACAAAACCGACTCCTACAAAGAGACCTGATTTCAGGGCCTTGCCAAATTTCATACCGATGCACATGCCTATGATTGTAAAAATAATAGGCATCATTACAGACGCTCCCAAAGCGATGATGTAACCGAAAACTTGTTCCATTCTTTATGTGATTTAATTGATAAATGATTATGTTTTACAATAGTACGAATTGAAAATCGGGGTCAAAAATAAGACCTTTTCCCAATTAATCAAACTGTAAAGGCATAATAAATAGTAAATAAGGATGATTTTGAACAAATTTGTCGTTATCGTGCACAAATTTGTTCGTTTTCGTACACGAAAATCAAAAAATGCACCCTCTGCGCCAAAAAGTGCACAGGTGTTTGGAAAGAAACATCTACTTTTGTTTCGTGAAAAATTATAAGGTCTAATACCCAAAAAGAACAACTACATGAAAAAGAACTTTATTTGTAATTTTATTCTATCCGGTTTATTGTTGTTTTCTCCTTTAAGCATGTTTGCACAGCGTGTGGATTCAAACTTGCCGTGGTCGGTACGTATGGTGGAGTCCGAAATGATTCGTTGTCCGGAATCCTGGCAGTTGGACTTTCAGCCTAAATTGAAATGGGATTATTGTCACGGGCTGGAATTGCAATCCATGCTGGATGTGTATGACCGCTACGGCAATCGGAAAATCTATGATTATGCTTTGGCTTATGCCGATACAATGGTAAATGCAGATGGTACTATCAAAATGTACAAACGTGAGGAGTATAGTCTTGACCGTGTAAACTCCGGTAAATTTATATTCCGCATTTATGAACAGACGAAAGATGAGAAATATAAGAAAGCGCTTGCATTGATGAGAAGTCAGCTCGATGAGCATCCCCGGAATGCCGACGGTGGCTTTTGGCATAAGAAGATTTATCCAAATCAGGTATGGCTGGATGGTATTTATATGGGAGCGCCTTTCTATGCGGAATATGCTTTCCGTAACAATCAGGTAGACGATTATGCGGATGTTATCAATCAATTCCTGATGGCGGCCCGTCATACTTACGACCCGAAAAATGATGTGTATCGTCATGCTTGTGACGTAAGCCGTAAAGAACGTTGGGCCGATCCTGTTACCGGACAATCAAAGCATAGTTGGGGACGCGCTATGGGCTGGTATGCCATGGCCTTTGTAGATGCTTTGGATTTCATTCCGAAACATGAAGCGGGCCGTGATTCCATGTTGGTTATCTTTAATAAAATAGCTTCTCAGATAAAGCGTTTGCAAGATTCCAAGACAGGTTTGTGGTATCAGGTACTGGACAAGAGTGGAGCACCGGGTAATTATCTGGAGTCTTCCTGTTCTACTATGTTTGTATATTCTCTGTTCAAGGGTGTGCGTAAAGGGTATATTGACAAATCCTATCTGGAAGTGGCAGTTAAAGGATATAAGGGCATCCTTGACAACTTTATAGAAGTGGATAAGAACGGTGTGGTAAGCATCACAAAGGCTTGTGCCGTAGCAGGACTTGGCGGAAAGGTCTATCGTTCGGGAGACTATGATTATTATATCAATGAAACTATCCGCAACAATGACCCAAAAGCTGTAGGTCCGTTTATTCTTGCATCATTGGAGTGGGAACGTCTTCAGGACGTGAAAGTGATTGTTAACCGGAAATGATAGCGAAAGTAACTATGAAAGCACTGTGTAGTTTTATAATAGCCCTGCTTTGCGGGGTCGGTTCGTTATCCGCGGCGCAGCAGTGGAAAGATACGATTGTTGTAGCCCGTGACGGCACGGGAGATTACCGTACGCTGACCGAAGCAATGGAGGGTATCCGCGCCTTTATGGATTATAAGGTGACGGTTTTGGTTAAAAAGGGTGTATATAAGGAAAAGGTTGTTCTTCCTTCTTGGTTAGAAAACGTCGATTTCATCGGTGAAAATGTAGAAAATACGATTATCACCTACGATGATCATGCCAATATAAATAAGATGGGAACTTTCCGTACCTATACTTTGAAAGTGGAAGGAAGTTCCATCACTTTTAAGAACTTGACGATAGAGAATAATGCTGCACGGCTGGGGCAGGCAGTTGCGCTTCATACGGAAGGTGACCGCTTGGTCTTTATCAATTGTCGCTTTTTGGGCAATCAGGATACTATTTACACCGGTGCAAAAGGTACTCGTCTCTGCTTCCTGAATTGTTATATTGAAGGTACTACCGATTTTATTTTCGGTCCTTCTACGGCATTGTTCCATAATTGCACGATTCATAGTAAAGCCAATTCGTACATCACGGCAGCTTCCACTCCGAAAGACATTGAAGTGGGATATGTTTTTAAGAACTGTAAGCTGACTGCCGCACCGGACGTTGATAAGGTTTATTTGGGGCGTCCGTGGCGTCCCTATGCAGCTACAGTGTTCATTAACTGTGAGATGGGTAAACATATCTGTTCGGCAGGATGGGATAATTGGCGTAATCCGGAGAATGAAAAAACAGCCCGTTATGCTGAATATGGTAATACGGGAGAGGGGGCTGATAATACAAATCGGGTAAAATGGGTAAAGCAACTGACCCGGAAGGATGTTGCAAAATATGAGGAACCGGATTATCTTTTCAAGATATGCAGTGAATGGAAACCGTAAGTTTATCTTACGGTTTCAGAAAATCCGCTCTCATAGGACTGAAGCAGTCGATTAATATACCGGCTTCCAGACAAGTGCATCCATGTTCGGCATCCGGTTCGATATAAACACCGTCGCCAGCCGATACGATTTGTTTTTCACCGTTAACCGTGAATTCAAATTTACCGCTTGCCACATAAGTTGTTTGAGTATGATAATGGGTGTGCGGTGTACCTACTGCACCTTGTTCAAATTTAACCTTGACGAGCATTACCTGACCGTCGTATCCCAAAATCTGACGAACAACGCCCTCTCCGGCGGGTTCCCATGCTTTCTCGTTTTCGAGAATAAACGCATTGCTTCTTGTTCTTTTCATTGTGTGAATGATAATTTTAGCGATACAAAGTTAGCGAGAAAAAATGATATATGGAAAAGTAAGGCAAAGATATTGATAGATAGGTGCTTTTAGGGATTATCATCAGAAGTTCGACGACGGTAAAAGTCATATTCCAGCCATGTTGGTACTTCGCTACGTTACCCATTTGTTACCATGCCCTGTAATGTGTCACGGGGATGTGGAAAAACATAGCAAATCACTATGGTATAGTGAGTTACTAACAACTCACGCAAGAAAAACCGAACCGGAAATAAATTGCAGTATTTTGCATTTGTTTGCGTACCAGCCAAAGGCTCTTCACCAAGTAATTTTGAAACCAAAAAAGTTCAGAACGATGAAGAGTACATTTTCAGTTATCTTTTACCTCAAAAGGCAGGTAGTGAAGAAGGACGGGACAGTGCCCGTCATGGGTCGTATCACGGTGGACGGAAGCCAGACACAGTTCAGTTGCAAGCTGACCGTCGATCCGAAGTTGTGGGACACCAAAGGCGGGCGTGTCACGGGCAGAAGCACGGCGGCACTCGAAGCGAACCGCCTGCTCGACAAGATGCGGGTGCGCATCAACAAGCACTATCAGGAAATCATGGAGCGTGACAACTACGTCACGGCGGAAAAGGTCAAGAACGCCTTTCTCGGACTGGAACACCGTTGCCACACGCTGATGCAGGTGTTCAGCCGGCACAACGAGGACTACGAGAAGCAGGTGGAGGCAGGCATGAAAGCCAAAGGCACGCTTGCCAAGTACAGGACCGTGTACAAGCACCTGCAAGAGTTCCTCAACATCCGCTACCATGTGAAGGACATCGCCTTGAAGGAGCTTACCCCGGCGTTCATCTCCGACTTCGAGATGTTCCTCCGCACGGACAAGCACTGCTGCACCAACACCGTGTGGCTTTACGTATGCCCGCTCCGGACGATGGTGTTCATCGCCATCAACAACGAGTGGCTCACACGCGACCCGTTCCGGGAGTACGAAATCAAGAAGGAGGAAACGACACGCAGTTTTCTGACGAAAGACGAAATCCGCCAGCTGATGGAAGGCAAACTGAAAAACGCCAAGCAGGAGCTTTACCGTGACCTCTACCTGTTCTGCGCCTTCACGGGCTTGTCCTTCGCCGACATGCGCAATCTCACGGAGGAGAATATCCGAACCTACTTCGACGACCACGAGTGGATCAACATCAACCGCCAGAAGACGGGTGTCGTTTCCAACATCCGCCTGCTTGACATCGCCAAGCGGATTATCGACAAGTACCGGGGATTGTGTGAAGACGGCAGGATATTCCCCGTCCCCCATTACATGACCTGCCTGCACGGAATTCGAGCCGTCGCCAAGCGTTGCGGCATCACCAAGCACATCACATGGCATCAAAGCCGCCACACGGCAGCCACGACGGTGTTCCTCTCCAATGGCGTACCCATTGAAACGGTGAGTTCCATGTTAGGGCACAAGAGCATAAAAACAACCCAGATTTATGCGAAGATAACCAAGGAGAAACTCAACCGGGACATGGAGAACCTTGCCGCCAAGTTGAACACCATTGAGGAATTTACCGGATGTAACATTTAAAACAGAAAAGCTATGAAACGAGGAATCATTACCATAGAGGAGAAGAAGGTCAGCGTAACCGGTAACGAGGTATGGATGACCGCCACCGAAATCGCCGGACTGTTCCACGCAAGTGTCCCGGCAGTGAACGCCGCCATCAAAGCCGTCCGCAAGTCGGACGTGCTGAACGACTACGAGGTGTGCCGCTACATGCGGCTTGAAAACGGTCTGCACGCCGATGTGTACGCGCTTGAAATCATCATCCCCATCGCCTTCCGACTGAACACCTACTGCACGCACGTGTTCCGCAGGTGGCTGGTGGAGAAGGCTCTTGCCAAAGAAAAGCGGCAGGCATACGTGATGCTTATCCACAAGGCAAACGGGTATTGCTGAACACACAGGGACATGGACATTGACGGTGTCGGCAACACAAAAAGGAACGGGCAACTCCACGACAGGGGTTGTCCGTTTCCTCTTTGTGCATACAGCCGCCTTATCTCATCCTTCCAGCGGTTTTCTATAATTTGCTTCCAGCACTTCTCGCAGTCCCGATTCCGGATAAAGCACCTTTCCCGCCAGCAGGATAAAAGGTAATATCCTGTTGTTGCGGTATTCCTGCAAGGTCCGACGGCTGACGCGCAACAGTTCCGCCACTTCCTTGTCCGTCAGGTATCGCTCCCCGTCCAACGGCGGACGGTAACTTTCCAAAAAACCGGAAAGCCATTCGGATTCTTTCCGCATCTTTTGCAGCAATACGGCTACCGATTCACAATCCATCGTGATGACATTGTTTTCTTCATTCATATTACATCGGTTTAAGTCGGTACCCGGTCATTTGTCAGTGGGGCAAATTGTACCGATAAGCGGTATAAGCCTTTTTACATCTTCCGGCTTGTAGTAAAAACGGAAGCCGATTTGCGAATAACCGATAAAGCCCCTGTCCCGCAGTTTCTGCAACGTGCGCAGGCTGATTCTCAACTGCCCGCAGACCTCTTCGCCCGTGAGCCATTTCCCAAGCCGCTTTCCATCGCCTTTGCGCTGTAAGGCGGCTACCTTTTCCACGAAGGCATCCGTTTGTGCCATCATTTCCCCGAAGGTCTTTTTCTCGATAGATACTATTTCCATATACAAAACGATTTTGAATTTGCCGCAAAGGTAACGGCACGGGCTGAAACGCCCATCGTTTTTGTCTGAATGGCAGCTTGTTGCGCCGATTGTCCGGGTTACGGAGCCATTTCCATAAAAATCTTGCGTGAGTCACGTAGTGAGCTGTTAAAGCCGCCATTGTTTATTGCCGAACTTTGCCACAGAAACAATAAAAACAACTGTATATGAAAGTGATAACAATCGAGAGTTCCGCATATCAGGCTATGATGGAACAGATAACGGAGATAGCTGGATATATCCGCGAATTGAAAGAGGAGAAACAACGTCAGGATGCGGCGACGAAAGACTGCCTGCTCAATACAGCCCAAGCCGCCGAACTGCTGAACGTGAGTACCCGTACCCTGCAACGGATGAGGGATGACCACCGCATAGAATATGTGATAGTACGCGGCACTTGCCGCTACCGCCTCTCCGAAGTGCAAAGATTGCTGGAAACGAATACCGTCAGGAACAAGGAAAAAACGATAGACGCCCTGTTCCATAATTATTCCCTGCGGACGGGCGGCAGGAAAACCGGCAAAGGAAGGAGGAAATGATATATGGAACTGCTTACCCGCAACAACTTCGAGGGCTGGATGCAGAAAATCCTCGACCGCCTTGACCGTCAGGACGAGCTGCTGCTGGCGATAAAGACGCAGGGGCAGCAACCACCGTCCCTGTCCGAAGGCATCCGGCTTTTCGACAATCAGGACTTGTGCTTGCTGCTCCAGATCAGCAAGCGTACCCTGCAACGCTACCGAAGCGAGGGCGCACTCGCCTACAAGACCTTGGGCAAGAAGACCTATTACAGTGAAACGGACGTGCTGGACTTCCTTTCCAAACATGTGAAGGACTTCCGACAGAACGACATCGAATTCTACAAGGCACGCATCCGCAACCTGTTCAATAAATAACGACCAATTAAAATTTTTATCAGATGGAACAAAAGAAGAAAACAGGCGGCAACCAGACCGCACAGAGACAAAGAAAACGCCGGATCACACTTGATGAGTACAAGGAAAGATACCTGCAAGTTCCCAGAATCACGAACCGCAAGCCCGTGTTCATCAGCGAAGAATTGCGCAACAGACTCGACAGGTTGGTACGCTATCACGGAGAGCGTGGGATGAGTGCGTCCGGTTTCGTCGAGAACCTGCTACGGCTTCATCTGGACGCACTTGAGAGAAACTTTGAAGCATGGCGCAAATTGTAATAAACCAATTAAAACAAAAGTAAATGGCAAAGAAAACAGACGAAAAGGACGTGCTGATAGTCCGTGACGAAAAGACGGGCGAAATCAGCGTGGTGGCCGGGCTGAATGCCGACGGCTCCCCCAAGCGCACCCCCGCCAAGGCGGAGAACGCGCGGAGTTTCCTGCAATTCGACCGGCACGGCGACGTGCTGGACAACTTCTTCAAGAATTTCTTCCGGCAGTGCAAGGAGCCGAGCCGCTTCGGATTCTACCGGGTGGCGGCAGAGCAGGCCGACAAACTGCTGGAGGTGATGAAGGAACTGCTGAAGAACCCGGACGCTAACAGGGAGCTGCTCGCGCCCCACACGGTGGACACCTCCGGCTACGAGAAGCAGGTGCAGGAAGAACAGGCGGCACAGACCGCTGACCAAGAGCAGAAACCGGAGGAACAACCGGGACAGAAACAAGATGACGAACCTAAAAATCAAGAAGAAATGGAACAGAAAAACGAACAGAATCAGGAAAGCCCGCAGCAGACGCAGGGCAACCGGGGCTACCAACCCATCGACGAGAGCAGAATCAACTGGCAGGAGCTGGAGGAGAAATGGGGCGTGAAGCGCGACGACCTTGAAAAGTCGGGCGATCTGACAAAGATGCTCAACTACGGCAAGTCCGACTTGGTGAAGGTAACGCCCAATTTCGGCGGTGAGTCTTTCGAGCTGGACGCCCGCCTCTCCTTTAGGAAGGACGGTGAGGGCGATGTCAGCCTCGTGCCGCACTTCATCCGCAAGGAGCAGAAATTAGACGAGTACAAGGAACACAAGTTCTCCGACGAAGACCGCAAGAATCTCCGTGAAACGGGCAACCTCGGCAGGGTCGTGGATCTTGTGGACAGGGAAACGGGCGAAATCACCCCCTCGTTCGTCAGCATCGACCGCAAGACGAACGAGATCACGGATGTCCCGGCAAGCAAGGTGCGCATACCGGAGCGTATCGGCAACACGGAGATCACCAGGCAGGAGCAGGACATGCTGCGTGCCGGGCTGCCCGTGCGTGACAAGCTCATCGAGCGCAAGGACGGCAGGAAGTTCCTCACCACCCTGCAAGTGAACGTGGAGCAGCGCGGCGTGGAGTTCGTGCCGGGTACGGGCAGGTCGCCACGTACCGCACAAGCGCAGGAAACGAAGGACAATCCCACGCAAGCGCAGTCGCAGGGTACGGAAACCACCGCCAACACGCAGAAGGAGCAACGGCGCAACACGTGGACGAACGCCGACGGCAGCATCCGCCCCATCAGCAAATGGAGCGGCGTGGACTTCACCGAGCAGCAGAAAGCCGACTACGTGGCTGGCAAAGCCGTGAAACTGGAGAACGTGACCGACAAGCAGGGCTTCCACGCCACGATGTACATCAGGTTCAACCCGGAGAAGGGACGCCCGTACCGCTACGACACCAACCCCGGCAACGCGCAGAAAGTCGCCCCGTCCAACGAGAGCCGCACGCAGGTGGCGGTGAACAGCGAGGGCAAGACCAACGAGGCGACCAAGAACCTGAAAGAGCCGTTGCAGAAAGGACAGACCGCCCCGAAGGACGAAACCCAGCAACAGCATCAGGAGCAGCCCCAAAGAAAAAGCAAGGGCATGAGGATGTAATCCGGTGTCCACCACTAAATCCAAAGTAACAAGTAAAAGTAAACAATCAAACAGCAAGAAATAATGAAGACAATCATTGCAGAAAAGCCATCCGTGGCACGTGAGATTGCCCGCATCGTGGGCGCGACAAAGAGAGAGGAAGGATATTTCGAGGGAGGCGGCTATGCCGTGACATGGGCGTTCGGACACCTCGTGCAGCTCGCCATGCCCGATGGATACGGCGTGCGCGAATTTGTCCGTGACAACCTGCCCGTCATCCCCGAAACCTTCACGCTCATTCCACGGCAGGTAAAGACGGAGAAGGGCTACAAGCCCGACAGCGGCGTGACGACACAGATAAAGGTTATCACTTCCCTGTTCAACAAAAGCGAACAGATTATCGTGGCGACCGATGCCGGACGCGAGGGTGAGCTTATCTTCCGATACCTCTACCATTACATCGGATGCGCCACCCCGTTCGTTCGCCTCTGGATAAGCTCGCTTACCGACAAGGCTATCCGAGATGGTTTGCGCAACCTCGAAAATGGAAGCAAGTATGACAACCTCTATCTTGCCGCCAAAGCGCGGAGCGAATCCGACTGGCTCGTGGGCATCAACGGCACGCAGGCTCTCTCCATCGCCGCCGGACACGGCACATACTCCGTCGGGCGGGTGCAGACCCCCACGTTGGGAATGGTGTGCGAACGCTACCGGGAGAACCGCCGCTTCACGCCCGAAGCCTTCTGGCAGCTCCATATCGCCGTGGACGGCAATAATGACGGGACAGTGAAACTCTCCTCCTCTGAAAAATGGAAAGAGAAAGAACCTGCAACGGCATTATATAATAAGGTAAAGGAAATAGGCGCAGCCACCGTCACAAAAGCAGAGCGCAAGGAGAAGACGGAGGACACTCCGCTGCTGTACGACCTCACTACCTTGCAGAAGGAAGCCAACGCCAAGCACGGCTTCACGGCGGAGCAGACGCTTGAAATCGCACAGAAGCTCTACGAGAAGAAGCTCATCACCTATCCGAGAACGGGAAGCCGCTACATCCCCGAAGACGTGTTCGCCGAAATCCCCAAACTGCTCGCCTTCATCGGGGCTTTGCCCGAATGGAAGGGCAAGGTGCAGGCAAAGGTGCAGCCGACACGCCGGAATGTGGACGGCAGCAAAGTGACCGACCACCACGCCCTGCTCGTCACGGGAGAGAAGCCGCTGTTCCTCTCCAAAGAGGACAACACCGTCTATCAGATGATTGCCGGACGCATGATAGAGGCGTTTTCAGAGAAATGCGTCAAGGACACCACCGCTGTCACGGCGGAGTGTGCCGGGGTGGAGTTTATCGTGAAAGGCAGCGTAATCAGGCAAGCCGGATGGCGTGCCGTCTATGGCGAGGAGGACAAGGAGGAAATCTCCATCCCCGACTGGCAGGAGGGCGACACGCTGACGCTGAAAGGCTGCTCCATCACGGAGGGAAAGACCAAGCCCAAGCCGCTGCATACCGAAGCGACTTTGCTTTCCGCTATGGAAACAGCGGGCAAGGAGATTGAGGACGACGCGCTCCGTCAAGCTTTGAAGGACTGCGGCATCGGCACACCTGCCACCCGTGCGGCGATTATCGAGACGCTCTTCAAACGCGGTTACATGGAACGATGCAAGAAATCACTTGTGCCTACCGAGAAAGGACTCGCACTTTATTCAGTCGTGAAGACGATGCGCATTGCAGATGTCGCCCTGACAGGGGAATGGGAAAAGGAGCTGGCACGCATCGAGCGCGGGGAGCTGTCCGCCGAAACTTTCCGCAAGGAGATAGAGGCGTACACACGTGAAATCACCTCCGAACTGCTCTCGTGCGACAAACTCTTCTCACACAAGGATTCCGGCTGTGCGTGTCCCAAGTGCGGAACGGGCAGGATGCAGTTCTACGGCAAGGTGGTACGCTGCGACAACGCGGAGTGCGGGCTACCCGTGTTCCGGCTGAAGGCGAACCGCACCCTTTCCGATGACGAAATCAAAGACCTGCTCACCGACGGGCACACGAAGCTGCTCAAAGGCTTCAAGAGCAAGCAGGGCAAGAGCTTCGATGCCATAGTCGCCTTTGACGGGGAGTTTAACACGACTTTTGTGTTCCCCGAAAGGAAAACGAGCAAGAAATTTTCAGGACGGAAGAAATAATAGTAACTTTGCCACTGGTTCAGAGTAATGAATTGTTCTTCGATACCGGATTACACTCATGCTTTGGATTTAGTGGTGGCACTCGGAGGGATACCGGGTGCCTTTTCTTTCTCCTTTCTGGACGATTATCCCAATTATTATCAATCCACTAAATTCCAAAGTAAAGTAATGAACAACAAGAAGAAAAACGAGGGTCAGACCGACTTTTCCTATTACGGTCTGTACCTGCTGGACTACCTCCACACGAACAGGTTTGAACAAGCGACTGATACCGCCTTCATCCGTGAGCGTGCCGACCGTGCCGCCGAAACGTATGAACAGGCGCGGCTTGACGGCTATCCCGCCGAGGGTGCGCAGGAGCTGGCGATGAATGTCCTGCTGGGCGGGCTGCACTATTCCAAGTACGCCATCCTCCGCGAAGTCGTGGAAACAGAGTTTGCCGACGAAGTGCCGGAGGAAAAACGGGAAGCCTTCATCCAAAAACTGCTTCCGCTCGTGGATGCGGTGTTCTCCATTTACGACCTTTCGGACGACGACTTCGCCCTGTCGCCCGAATATGACCTGCTGCGCACGGAGCTGACGGGAACCGTCGTGCTTTACATCGAAAAGTATGGCGTTTAACCGCAAACAGAAACTGCGGGACAACATCGAGGCGATACGGACGGCGTTCATCCTTGACAGGGAACAGCGCACCCCCACCGCACGCGAAAGGCTGCTGCTGGAGCGTTACTGCGGTTTCGGAGGGCTGAAGTGCATACTGAACCCCGCCAAGGAACTGACGGATGCCGTCCATTGGGCGAAATCCGACCTCGAACTGTTTGCCCCTACGGTGGAGCTGCACAAACTGGTGCGCGAGAACAGCAAGGACGAAACGGAGTACAAGCGGTACGTGGATGCCATGAAGCAGTCCGTGCTGACCGCCTTCTACACCCCGCCGGAGATAACCGGCACTATCGCAGACGTGCTGCATGAACACGGCATACGCCCCGACCGGGTGCTGGAGCCGTCGGCGGGCGTGGGCGCATTCGTGGATGCCGTGCTGGACAACAAGCCGGACGCGGACATCATGGCTTTCGAGAAAGACCTGATGACGGGCAAGATATTGAAACACCTGCATCCCGACCAAAAGGTAAGGGTGCAAGGATTCGAGAAGATAGAGAAGCCCTTCACGGACTATTTCGACCTTGCCATCTCGAACATCCCGTTCGGTGACGTGGCGGTGTTCGACCCGGAGTTTACGGGAAGCCAAGACCCGGCAAGGCGTTCGGCATCGAAGACGATACACAACTATTTCTTTCTGAAAAGCCTTGACGCGGTGCGTGAGGGCGGCATAGTGGCGTTCATCACCTCACAGGGGGTACTGGACGCACCGTCCAACGCGCCCATACGCGAGTATATGATGGGCCATGCCAATTTAGTGGGTGTCGCACGCCTGCCGAACAACCTCTTCACGGACAACGCGGGCACGGAGGTGGGCAGCGACCTGGTTATCCTGCAAAAGAACAGCGGCAAGAAACGGGAGCTGTACGATTACGAAAAGCTGTTCGTACAGACGGAAAAGACACCGATCGGCAGTTTCGAGAACGGGTATGTCGGCAGCATCGGCATGATTCCCCACTCGGATCTGATACGCGACACAGACCCTTACGGGAAACCAGCCTATAAGGTCATGCACCGGGGCGGCATTGCGCAGCTGGCGGAGGACTTGCGTGAACATCTAAAGATAGAGCTGCACCAACTGGACAGGGAGCTGTATGAAAGGCATAGTCTTCATTCGGAACAAGGGAAAAGCACGGAAACTGAAATTATTTCCAGTTCGGTGGTTACTCCCGAAATACAGCCACGCCATGAAATGGCAGCGAAGCCCGAAGCGGCAGCACCGCAGCCCATAGACGAGAAGCCGGAGATAGAACCGCGCCGCCCCGATTATTCGGAGGGCGTGCAGCTCTCCCTGCTCGACCTTTGGGGAATGACGGAGGAAGTCCGCAAGGAGCAAACCCCCAAGAAGAAAAAGGCGGCGAAGAAAGGAAGCACGGCAAGGCGTGTACCTTCCAAACCGCAGGTTGCGCCGAAGATTACGACCGCACCGCCACAGCCGTCTGCCACCCCTTTGACGGAGAACGGGGAAAAACATGAATCAAAGCCGGAAAATGTTGAAGCCAAAGGCGATCCGGATGATATTTATGCCACTCTGGATTGGGAAACCAACCCTCCCATCAACGGCTTTTACGAAATGATGATGGACTTGACACCGGAACGGCGCAAGGAGCTTCGGGAACTGGCGGCGCAGCATCAGGAGAAACGGCAGAATGTCCCGGACGTGAAAGCCGCACCGGAGCAGGAAACACGGCAACCCGAAACGCAGCCGGAAGCCGCCGCCACTCCTGCCGCTCTCGCAACGGAAACGGCCGCGACCTCCCTTTTCCCCGGAATGGAAGCGGAAAAGCCGAAGGAGGAAGCCCCCGACCTTACGCCGCGTCCCTACCACCGCACACCGGAGATGCACCTGCGTGAAGGCTCGCTGGTGGCAAGCAGGGCGCGTGACATCGGTTATCTGAAGGACATCACTCCCTACGGCGCGACATTCCAGCCGCTCGGACTGACCGGGTATCAGAAAGAGAAGGCGCTGCTGTATGTGTCGCTCCGTGACGCATACGAGCGTCTGTACCGCTATGAATCGAACAGGCGCGAGGAAAATGTCCCGTGGCGCGAGCACCTGAACACCTGCTACGACGAGTTCGTCATGCGCTACGGCTACCTCAACGCCAGGCAGAACGTGAAACTGGTGATGATGGATGCCGGAGGGCGAGACATCCTCTCGCTGGAACGGGCAGAGAACGGAAAGTTCGTAAAGGCGGACATCTTCGAGCGTCCCGTGTCCTTCTCGGTGGAGAGCCATGCAAACGTAAGCTCTCCCGAAGAGGCGTTATCCGCATCGCTCAACAAGTACGGCACGGTCAATCTCGACTATATGCGGGAGATAACCGACAATACGGAGGATGAACTGCTTGGTGCCCTCAAGGGGCGCATCTTCTACAACCCGCTCGTGACAGGTTACGAGATAAAGGACAGGTTCATCGCCGGGAACGTGATAGAGAAGGCGGAAAATATCGAGGCATGGATAAACGACAATCCCGAAAACGAACGGCTGCCGGAAGTCAGGCAGTCGTTGGAGGCATTGAAAGAAGCCGAACCGGAGAAAATCCCGTTCGAGGATCTCGACTTCAACTTCGGGGAACGCTGGATCCCCACGGGCGTGTACGCCGCCTACATGAGCCGCCTTTTCGACACGGAGGTCAAGATAGCCTATTCCGCCAGTCTGGACGAGTTTTCGGTGGCGTGCGGCTGCCGCACCATGAAAATCACGGACGAGTTCTTGGTAAAGGGCTATTACCGGAACTATGACGGCATGCACCTGTTGAAACACGCCCTGCACAACACCTGCCCCGACATGATGAAGTCCATAGGAAAGGACGATAACGGCAATGACATCAAGGTGCGCGACAGCGAGGGCATACAGCTCGCCAACGCCAAGATTGATGAGATACGTAACGGCTTTTCCGAGTGGCTGGAAGAGCAGTCGCCGCAGTTCAAGGAGCGGCTGACGACGATGTACAACCGCAAGTTCAACTGCTACGTGCGTCCGAAGTATGACGGCTCGCACCAGACCTTCCCCGACCTCAACCTCAAGGGGCTGGCAAGCCGGGGCGTGAAGAGCATCTATCCCTCGCAGAAGGACTGCGTATGGATGCTTAAACAGAACGGCGGCGGCATCTGCGACCATCAAGTTGGGACCGGCAAGACGCTCATCATGTGCATTGCCGCCTACGAGATGAAGCGTCTGAACCTCGTCCACAAGCCGATGATTATCGGGCTGAAAGCCAATGTCGCAGAGATTGCCGCCACCTATCAGGCGGCATATCCCAACGCCCGCATCCTCTATGCCTCGGAGAAGGACTTCTCGACCGCCAACCGCGTGCGTTTCTTCAACAACATCAGGAACAACGACTATGATTGTGTCATCATGTCGCACGACCAGTTCGGCAAGATTCCGCAGTCGCCGGAGTTGCAGCAGCGGATATTGCAGGCGGAACTTGACACGGTGGAGGAAAACCTCGAAGTCCTGCGGCAGCAGGGCAGGAGCGTGTCGAGGGCCATGCTGAAAGGATTGGAGAAGCGCAAGCACAACCTTATAGCGAAACTGGAAAAGGTGGAACACGCCATCCAATCGCGCACGGACGACGTGGTGGACTTCAAGCAGATGGGCATCGACCACCTGCTCGTGGACGAGTCGCATAACTATAAGAACCTGACTTTCAACACCCGCCATGACCGCGTGGCGGGCTTGGGCAACAGCGAGGGAAGCCAGAAGGCCCTGAACATGCTCTTTGCCATACGCACCATACAGGAGCGCATGGGCAGGGACTTGGGGGCCACCTTCCTATCCGGCACGACCATCAGTAACTCGCTGACGGAGCTGTACCTGCTCTTCAAGTACCTGCGCCCGAAGGAACTGGAGAGGCAGGACATCCGGTGCTTCGACGCATGGGCGGCCATCTTCGCCAAGAAGACGACCGACTTCGAGTTCAACGTGACCAACAACATCGTGCAGAAGGAGCGTTTCCGATACTTCATCAAGGTGCCGGAGCTTGCCGCCTTCTACAACGAGATTACCGACTACCGCACGGCGGAGGACGTGGGCGTGGACCGTCCGCTGGGGAACGAGATACTGCACCATATCCCGCCCACGCCCGACCAAGAGTACTTTATCAAGCAGTTGATGCAGTTCGCCAAGACGGGCGACGCCACGCTGCTCGGCAGAGAACCGCTGTCGGAAACGGAGGAAAAGGCGAAGATGCTCATCGCCACCGATTACGCACGGAAAATGGCACTCGATATGCGCATGATAGACCCGCATTACGAAGACCATCCCGACAACAAGGCTTCGCATTGCGCCAAGATGCTTGCGGAGTATTACCACAAATACGACGCGCACAAGGGCACGCAGTTCGTGTTCTCGGACCTGGGGACGTACCGGCCGGGCGAGGGATGGAATGTCTATTCTGAGATAAAACGCAAGCTGACGGAGGACTACGGCATACCGGCAAACGAAGTCCGCTTCATTCAGGAGTGCAAGACCGACAAGGCGCGCAAGGCGGTGATAGACGCCATGAACGCCGGGACGGTGCGTGTGCTGTTCGGCTCCACGAGTATGCTCGGAACGGGCGTGAACGCGCAGAAAAGGTGTGTCGCCATCCATCACCTCGATACACCGTGGCGCCCGTCCGACCTCGAACAGAGGGACGGACGGGGAGTCAGGGCGGGCAACGAGATTGCCAAGCATTTTGCCGGGAACAACGTGGATGTCATCATCTATGCCGTGGAGAAGTCGCTCGACAGCTACAAGTTCAACCTCCTGCACTGCAAGCAGACGTTCATCTCGCAGCTCAAAAGCGGGGCGTTGGGAGCGCGTACCATCGACGAGGGGGCTATGGACGAGAAGTCGGGCATGAACTTCTCGGAGTACATGGCGTTGCTCTCCGGCAACACCGACCTGCTCGACAAGGCGAAATTGGAGAAGAAAATCGCATCGCTCGAAGGTGAGCGCAAGTCGTTTGGCAAGGGCAAGCGCGATTCGGAGTTCAAATTGGAAGCCAAGACGGGGGAACTTCGCAACAACACGGCGGTCATCAATGCCATGACGGAGGACTGGAACCGTTTCCTTTCCGTCGTCAAGACCGACAAGGAGGGCAACCGCCTGAATGCGGTCAAGGTGGACGGCGTCTCTTCTTCGGATGAGAAGGTTATCGGAAAGCGTTTGCAGGAGATAGCAAGGAACGCTACGACGGGCGGACTGTACAATCTTGTCGGGGAACTTTACGGTTTCCCGATAAAGGTGGTCAGCGAGAGGATGCTCAAAGAGGGGCTGGAGTTTACCGACAACCGTTTCGTGGTGGAGGGGAACTACAAGTACACCTACAACAACGGGCATCTGGCGATGGCTGACCCGGTGGCCGCCGCACGCAACTTCCTGAACGCGTTGGAGAAGATACCTTCCACCATCGACCAGTACAGGGCGAAGAACGAGGTGCTGGAAAAGGAGATACCGCAGTTGCAGGAGATAGCCGGCAAGGTGTGGAAGAAGGAGGACGAGTTGAAACAGCTGAAGTTCGAACTTGCCGCGCTCGACCGCAAGATACAGTTGGAGCTTGCGCCGCCCACGCCCGAAGTCGCCGAAAAGGAGAATGACGGGCAGGAGGTCAAGCCGGATACGGAAGGTGTACGGAACGTACCGTCACAACCCACCGAAGAAGCTCCGCTGATACGCAGCCCGGCGAATGACCGAAGTCCGTCTGGGAATTTCATTGCCGACCATGTCGTTATCGGACGGCCGGGATTCAACGTTCGTGACGAATGCAAACCGAAAGGAATAAAAATGTGAACGAGTGTGGATATGTATGGCAGGATTGGGAATATACCGTTCCTTTTCCTGCCTTTTTCCATCAATATGGTATAACAGGGATTCCATACGTAAAATCCTCCAATTTATATCAAGGAATAGGGTGTTGAAAGTAAATCGTCACGGCAAATCCGCCATATTTTCAGTATTTTCGCTAATTTTGCAACCAAAATAGTCAGGCATAATAAAATGGAACCATCTATATACAGTTATTCACTTTGTATTGCGCTGCCGTTGATGTTGTTCTTCGGCTTTTATTTTTTGCTGGCCCAAACCCCGGAAAAGGCCATTTTTGAGAATTACCTACGCTCCCGGCGGATAATGGGTATGGCGTTGTTATTGCTTGCGGCAAACTATTCGGTACATTTCTTCTTCGGGATAAGGTTCAAAAATGTCCATGCAGCCATATTGATGAATCTGTCCACCTATTTTCTGTGCTACTACCTTTTCAGTTCAGCATTGATAACACTGCTTGACCGTTTCTATATCACACGGAAAAGGATTCGGACGCATATCATTCTATGGATCATCTTCTCCGGACTTTCCGGGGTTGTCCTGTTGTTGTTTCCGGATGGAATAGTGCAGAAAAGCACTTTGCTGGCTTTGGCAGCATGGCTGGTGGTTTACGGACTGGTGTTGTCTCGCAGAGTCATTGTCGCATACCGCAGGGCTGTCCGGATTTTCGATGACACACATGCCGATGATATAGGCGCATATATAAAATGGCTGTCCATCTTTACTTATTGGGCTCTTATCTTCGGAGTTGGATGCGGATTGCTTACATTTTTGCCTGATGAATACGTTTATATATGGATTCTGTCATCAATTCCGTTTTACGTCTATCTCTACCATTGCTACCAGAATTATCTGCTGTTTTACGAACAGGTGGAAACCGCAATGGAAGATGGTATGATTTCTGAAGAGGAAGACCCGTGTGACACCAAACTGGAACAGATACAGAAACTGGAGAACCCGTCATACCGTTCCGAAATGGCGGAGAAAATAAACGGCTGGATTGATGCGGAGGGTTATATCCAGTCCGGCCTTACCATAAAGAAACTTGCTGATATGCTCCAGACTAACCGCACCTATCTGTCTGAGTATATCAAAACGACGTATGGTGCATCGTTCCGCGATTGGATTACCGGTCTCCGCATCAATTATGCGAAACGCCTGCTTGCGCAATATCCGAGGCTGACGGTTGCTGACATTTCTGAAAGATCCGGCTTTCTGTCCCCAAGCCATTTCATCAGGCTGTTCAAGGAAAATTCAGGCTGTACTCCTGCCAAATGGAGGAAAACAGAGGCGGAATAATGCACTGCTTTATGCCCAATAGAAATAACCTAAACGACAAAAAATAGTCTGAACGACAAAACTGAAATGTTCTAAACCACAAAGATGTACGATTCTGACAATTGAGACAATTTTTATAGGCAAGAATCGGGCAGAATAAAATCTATTCGCTTATTTTGTATGCTGATATTCCTAATTGGAAATAAAAAAGCATATAAAAATGAGCAAAAGAATCTTATTCTTCATTTTGTTTTCGTGGCTGGCATCGGCAGCTTTTCCTGCTTTTGCGCAGCAGAAAACCGACACGGTCTACACTTTCCGCTTCGTGCCGCGAAAAGACATGTTCTATGTGCCATGGAATGACAATGGCAAAGAACTTGCGCGTCTTCTGGAGTGTATCGAAAGTAACAAACCGGATATAGTGGAGGGACGGCTGCCTCTTTACGTGGACGGATACTGTAACTCCGGCAAGTCGGAACGGGCAAGCCTCGCTATCGCCGGGACACGTTCCAACCGTGTGAAATCAGAGTTGATTACCCGGAAAGGACTGCGTGAAAACAACTTCATCACCCGTAACCATGCCTCGAAGGGCGACTTCGTGACGGTGCGTATCATACTGCCGAAAGAGAAAGTGCCGGTTATTGCGGAGGATACACATCCCGGTTACGAGGAAGAAAAGGAACAGTCACACCGTGAAAACGACAAGGCTACAGAAACAATCCAAGACACAGAGGGGGCAAAGGTGTCTACCGGACAGGAAAATCAGCCTGAATCCGTACTGTCGGCATCATCCACAACTTTGGGATTATCACTGCGTGCCAACCTGCTGCGTTGGGCAACCCTCACGCCCGACCTCGGTATTGAGTGGCACATCAACCCGTCATGGGGAATATCCGTGAACGGATCGTGGACTTCGTGGTCGTGGAATGAAAAGGACAGAAGATACGCCCTTTGGGAAGTGGCTCCCGAATTCCGCCGTTATATAGGTAAGGAGAAGCGTGGCTACCTTGGGGTAATGTTCAAGACCGGGCAGTTCAATTATAAGCTCTCCGCGACAGGCAAACAGGGAGACCTTACGGGTGGAGGCATCACCGGAGGCTACCAACTGAAATTGAACAATGCCCTCTCGATGGACTTCTCCTTAGGGTTGGGCTATATCCATGCCGACTATGACAAGTATGTGGTCATCAACGGCGTGAGGGTAAGGCGCGGCAGCGAAACAAAGAACTGGTGGGGCCCCGTCTCGGCGGGTGTCACCCTGGTGTGGAACATCTTTTAGCGGAAAGGAGGAACAATGAATACAACGACAATCATACGACAGATAAAGGAATATATGGGAGCATACGGAAAGGCTTATACCTTATTATATCTAATAGGTGCGGTGACCATACTGACCTCGTGCGTGAAGGACGACCTCTATGACACGCCGCACCCCGACCGTGGGGCGGTGGTCGTAACCACGGACTGGAGCGGAAAGAGCACCGAGGCGGACATACCGCAGGCATACACACTGCGCATCGGCGGGAGGGAACAGAACGTGAGCGCGGCGACCAACGTGTTCGACGCGCTGCTCGCGCCCGGTGGCTACGGTCTGACGGTGTACAACTCCCCGGAGGGGATTAGTATCGACGGAAACAAGGCAACGGTGAATCCGGTGGATCTGACGGGTGCAATAGAGCCGCACCCCGGCTACCTCTTCGCCTCGCACCAGGACATCAGCGTCGTGGCGGACGACACCCTGCACGTCACCGCCCCGATGAGACAATACGTGCGCAGGCTCGACATCGAACTGACCGCCACGGAAGGCGACTACAGCCGTGTACAGTCGGCTACGGCAACGCTCTCCGGCGTGGCTTCGGCAGCGGATATGGCAACAGGCGACCGGAGTGTAGCGGCACAAGTAACAAACGCTTTCAGGCAGGACGACAACAAGTTCACAATCTTTTTCCGACTGCTCGGCATCGTCCCGACGGAAACGCATACGCTGACGGTGGACATCACTTTCAACAACGGTGACACGCAGCGGGTAGTGAGCGACCTTACCGAGGCCATAAGGGACTTCAATAACGGCACCAAACCGGTTAAACTCACGGGTAATCTGCTTTTGCCCGTAGAGGCCGGGGTAACGGGCGCAACCATCACGGGCTGGAACGAGGTAGAAAGCGGCAATGGGGATGCTAACTGACGATAAATATTTTAATCAAAAAAACAAGATTATGACAATGAACATGAGGTTTTTCATTATTGCAGCAGCGGCAACGCTATTGGCTGCGTGTACACAAGAGAACGAGGTACAGAACAATCCGGTGGAAGCACGAATCACGGCAGGCGTGAGCGGGCCGAAGACCCGTGCTGTGGACAACGGGTGGAACGCCGACCGAATCGGCGTGATGGTGGTGGATGCCCCTGGCACGACCACGACCATGGGCGGCAAGTACAAGAACGTGGGATACGCAACCACGAGTACCGGCACCAACGCGGACTTCACCCCGATGACGGCGGGTGGCGGCATCTTCTTCGAGGACGCTTTCCTCGAGTTTACTTTTGCCGCCTACGCGCCTTACGCATCGGGCGCAAACGCCTCCACCCTGCCTGGTACAGACGGGAAGATTACGGTAAATACAAGCAACCAGCCCACGACCACGGAACAGGAGAAGGTGGACTAAATCCATGCCACGGGAGCCAAGGCCGATAAAGACAGCCCGACCGTCAGCTTCACGGACAACACCGCCGCGGGCGGCAGCGACTGCTCCTTCAAGCACAAGATGGCCCGTCTTATCCTCAAGGTGCAGGTGTCGAACACCGACGGTTTCGACGACACTGCCGTGCTGGAATTCGCCGACTACAAGCTGGGCGGCCTGGTTCACGAGGGAACGTTCGATGTGAAGACCGGTACCGCCGCGACCGCGGGCAGCGTTGTGAGCGACTGGATGTTACGCCAGTGCACCGGTGCCCCGAAGACGGCCACGGACAAGTGCGTGGCAACCTTTGACGCCGCCACGGGCGTGATGACTTTCACCATGATCCTGCTCCCGCAGACACTCGCCAACGCTTTGGTGCTTGAGATATCTCCCGATGACGGGGAATACCAGAGCTACTCCAACAAGGACATGATCAAACCCGCGTTGGAGGCCGGTTATTCTTATACCTACACCATCACGGTGAAGAAGACGGGGCTGACCCTTAGCGGAAGCACCATCGAAAACTGGAACGACGGTGGTAGCCATGCGGGTGATGCAAAAATGTAGTGTGTCTGAAAGCCACTGCCGTGCATCAGGCGTAAGACGGAGGCACGCCATATATAATAAATGGTGCGGCAGCCCGCGTCGCAACGGGCAGTGGCACAAAACGAAATAAATAAAGACAATATGAAAATAATAAGGAACATAGCGAGAAGGCCGTGGCCGCGCATCGGCGGCTGGTTGCCGGTTGTGATGCTCATCTGTGGGGTGCTCGCTTCCTGTAGCAGTGAGGATGAAAGCACCGCGCCCCTGCCCGACGGCAAGTACCCGCTGCAACTGACGGCGGAGGTGGCGCAGCCGCAGACCCGCGCCGGAGGTAAGGATGCGTGGACGGGCGGCGAGGAGATTAGAGTGTCACTGGAAGGCGTGTTTGGTAACAAAACATACGTGATGGACGCATCGGGCAATGCAAGCCCGAAGGATGCCGATAATGCCTTCTATTGGAAGAACACCGATGAAGCCCGCGTCAGTGCATGGACCCCGGACATAGAATCGGAAACGGATATTTCCGACCAAAGTGGCGGGTACGCCGCTTTCGATGTCCTGTACGCCAGTGCCATAGGGCGTTATGACCAAGCCATAAATCTCCGTTTCATCCACCGCATGGCGAAAATCGAAGTAATTCTCAAAGCTAGCGAAGGCATTACGGAAGAGGAGTTGGAGGGTGCGACCGTCACCATTTTCGGAGACCCGCTAACGCACTCAACCGCCGGCTTGGTATCACCGGGTGACCAATCGGACGGCGAGATAAAGCCCTATTATGATGCCGCAACGAAGAAATACGAGGCGTTAGTGCCGCCGCAGGATATGACGGGCAAGCCGCTCATCCGAATCAGCATAGGCAGCAATGACTTTACCTACACTCCCGAAACAGAAGCTGCCGGCAAATTTGGGTTTTTCGGTGGCAAGCGGTATGCCTACACCATCACCGTGAAAGCAAGCGGAATAGACGTGCAGGCGGTGACCGGTGGCACGTGGGTTGCATGTGGCGAGGAGAACGTCACCTCCAAAAAGGTAAAGCAAAGTTTCACAGCTGACGAACTTAAAATCGGCGACTACTTCTATTCCGACGGGACTTGGAGCGACGGCGGCCTGCGCAAAATCTATACTGACGGCAGTATGAAGATAGCAAGCCCCAAGCCTGCTCCCGTACTCCAAACAAAAAGTGAAATAGAAAGAAGAGTCATCGGTATCGTTTTCCAGACGGACCCGAGCCGTATCGGCACTGCCGAAAAGTCCAAATTGGGCGAAGGGAATGTGCATGGCCTTGTAATGGCCTTAAAGAACACCGCAACAGATATCCAATGGAGCCATGAAGAGAATAATTTGGAAGACGTGAAAGACTGCTGGTCCAAGTCTGAAATCTACTCTGACATCAGCGGTCTGCACAATTACACCAAGATTCTTGACCATGCAAATAGTATCGGTGGAATTGAGGCATATCCGGCCTTCGAAGCCGTCGAGAAATGGAATGATATGTACAGTATAAATGAATACCGCCCACCTCGTAATACCACAGGCTGGTTTATTCCTTCCTCCGGTCAGTGGTGGGACATCCTTCAGAATCTGGGCGGTTGTCCGGCTATGGCGGATAAAGGTCAGCAAACCTCGTCGGATTCCGGTGATTTCCGTTGGCTAGGTCAAGGCGATGTTCCAGCTGCCTTGAATGCTTGGATGAATAAAATTGCAGCCGACAGCAAGAATGATTTTACCACCGGTGACCGTTTTTGGTCGTCATCGGAGTTAAATCAGTTCCGCGCACGGAACTGGAACGTGTACTCCTCTGATTACGTGTGCTGCGACTTTGTCTATAAGAAATGGAGTAACGCTGTCCGTCCCGTCCTTGCTTTCTGAACTATTTGCCTATTTAGTCCTTTAAGAATATGAAGATACAAAACATATACCACCTCTTGCAAGCTGCGTTGCTCCTGCTGCTTGTATCCTGCACGCAAGAAGAGTTCCCTGCCGTGCAAGACAAGGCGCAGCAACTGACAATCTCCGTTACCGATGGCGGATATACATCGGCTGTTGAGAATATGAAAACCCGTGTCGAGACCCGTGCCGTGGAGAACGGCTACACCACCGAGTTCACCGAAGGCGATGCCTGCGGATTCTACATGGTGCGCGGCGGAAAGCCGGTTTATTCAAACGTGAAGCTGACAGCCGAAAAGGATGCCGCCACGGGCGGCATCATGTGGAAAACCGACGGTACGACGCTTGCCGCCGGAATGGATGGAGAGAGCTACTACCTCTACTATCCTTATCAGGCGGACATGGCGGGCAAGACTGCCACACCTGCGGAGGGGGCGGTCATGACCGATGCCGAGTTCTTCAAGCCGCTCATTGATGGCTGGCAACCCGGGGACGACCAGAGCACCCATGCCGCTTACACCGCCTCCGACCTGATGACAGCCGGAGGCTCAACGACAGGGACGGGCAACACCATCCACCTCTCTTTCGCCATGAAACACCGCATGGCGTTGGCCGTCATCGAGATGCCGAAGACCGTTTACAAGTTTATCGACGCGAATGTTCCCGACTACACCGTGGGGGCAGAAGCTACGTTCACAGGCACCGCCAAGCCGCTGCGCATGGCTGACGGCACTTACCGCTACTTGGTGCACTCGTCCATGCCGACTATCGAGGGATGTTATGACGGGGGGAACAGGGAGTTTACCATCACCACGTCCGCGTCCCATCCTGTCGTAGGGGAATACAAGAGATACAAGGTGGACGGCGCGGCGGAAACCATAAAGAACGTCACCTATGCCGAATCGGGCATTGCCCGCATCGGAGACTTCTACTGCACGAAAAATAACGGTACGACGGGGTATCTGATTCCGAAAGAGGCGGACGAAACGACGGTGCAGGCGGCTAAAGTCGTCGGCATCGTTTTCCAGACGGACAAGAGCCGTATCGGTGCAAAGGAAAAAGAGAAGTTAGGCGGAGAAGGTAATGTCCATGGCCTTGTCATGGCTGTGAAGAATATCGCGACAAGACAAGCGTGGGGCCTTTTCGGTATGGATGAGGGGCTTACAACATGCAGGACGAAAGCCGATAACTACAACGACATCAGCGGTTACGGAAATTGCGAGCATATCCGCACCAATCGCGGCAACTTCGACAGTTATCCCGCATTCAAGGCCGCCTATGATTATAACACGACCTGTCCGGTTCCTGCGACCACGACCGGCTGGTATCTTCCAGCCTCCGGCCAATGGTGGGACATCCTGCAAAATCTGGGCGGTTGTCCGGCTTTGGCGGACGTTACCCAGCAAACCTCGCCAGACATCGCTGGAGAATTCCTCTGGAAGAGCCAAGGAGATGTTCCCGCCGCTTTGAACAAATGGATGGAGAATATCGCCGTTGGGGACAAGGATACATTCAACAACCTCGTCTCGTTTTGTTCGTCTTCGGAGCACTCGAAGTACCACACATGGTACTGGATTTTGAACAACTTCCAAGGCATGGTGCGCTGCATCTGGGCAAGTAAATTCGACGGCAGTGACAATGTGCGTCCCGTCCTTGCTTTCTGAGAAACCGGTGTACTGACGACTGTTTCCAAAAGCTGTTAGGACAGTATCCGGATAAAGAAAGGAGGAAGTGTTGTATGCTCTTCTTTCTGTTGGGAGAAGAAGAATAGAAAGATATTGTTGAGTTTTGTTGCAGGTCGAGCTTGCAAGGTCTGCCGTGGTGAGAATTTGCTTTTTTAAAGGATAAGAAGTGATACGTATGGAAAAGAAACGAATGCCATTGCAGCATAAAATCATTTTCGGATATATCATCTTAGTGGCGGTCATAGGCAGTATGATCGCCATTTTGATATATGAGCGGCGGCAGATGCGGGAGGTGGAAGGCGGCGTGGCACGGCTGTGGAGGATGTACGAGGACATATACACCACCCATCGCCACGTCACCGGGCTTGCCCTGCAAGGCGAGGCTGCGGCAGGATGGAGTGATGCAGAAAGAAGGTGACGGACAATAAGGAAAACAGGATATGGAAACGGGAATGACAGACAAGAGGCAAGGGAGGCATACTGAACATCTCCGCACGAAGATAGCCGCAGGATATATATTGATATTCCTGCTGGTGGGCGGTATCGTGCATTTATGGGTCGACGAGTGGCGGAAGCTGGAGACATTCGAGACGGAGAATCATCGGATAAACGCCCTGCGTATGGAGGTGCATGACGTGTATGTACGTGTGGTGGAACTCTCCCTGCTCGGCGAGACCGTACTGGAATGGGAGGTGGCGGACGTGGAGGAATACCGGGACAAGCGGCAGGCGGTGGACAGCCTACTCTGCCGCTTCAAAAACATCTACCCTGCGGAGCGTATCGACAGCGTGCGGCGGCTGTTGGAAGACAAGGAGAAGCAACTGTGCGGCATCATGCGTGTGCTTGACGAGCAGGAGGACATCAATGAAAGGATTGCCGAGCGTGTGCCTGTCATCGCATGGAAGAGTACGCAGGAAGAGCCGAAGAAAACGAAGCGCAAGGGACTGTTCGGGATATTCGGCAAGAGGGAAAAGCCGGAACCGACCGCCACAACCACCATGCTCTACACGCTCAACCGTGACATGATAACGCAGCAGAAGGCGCAGAGCCGCCGCCTTTCCGATCACGCCGACAGCCTCGCCGCACGGAACGCGGAACTGAACCACCAACTGCAAACCTTAATCAAGCAGATGGACAAAAAAGTGCAGACCGACCTTTTGAGGAGGGAAGCGGAGATAACCTTCATGCGTGAACGCTCGTTCATGCAGATAGGCGGTCTGACAGGATTTATACTCCTACTGCTGATAATGTCATACATAATCATCCACCGCTACGCCAGACGGATAAGCCGCTACAGGCGTGAGACGACCTCGCTGATAGCGCAACTGAGCGAATCGAATAGTATGAACGGGAAGCTGACCGCCACCCGACAGAAGACGATGTACACTATCACCCATGAGCTGCGTACACCGCTGACCGCCATACACGGCTATGCGGAACTGATACGGAAAAGCGGTACGGCAGAAATCCAACACCATGCGGGAAGCGTGCTGCAAGCCTCCAAGCGGATGATAGCCATGCTCAACTCCCTGTTGAGTTTCTTTCGGTTGGAAAACGGAAAAGAGAGAATGAACATTTCCCCGTTCCGCCTGCAAAGCATAACGGACGTACTTGAAGCAGAGTTCCGACCTATGGCAGAAAGCAAGGATTTGAAACTTATCGTGGAGAACAGTACCGATGTTATTCTTATGGGTGACAAAGAGCGCATCATGCAGATAGGCGACAACCTGCTTTCCAATGCCATAAAGTACACACAAGCCGGAAGCGTATCTTTCCATTCGGGTTATGACGGAAAGACGCTTGCCCTTATCGTGGAGGACACGGGCAGCGGCATGAGCGAGGAAGAACAGCAACGGGTATTCGGTGAGTTTGAACGGCTCTCCAATGCCGCCACGCAGGACGGCTTCGGGCTGGGGCTGTCAATCGTCAAACGCATCGTGGATATGATGCACGGCAAAATCCGTTTGGAAAGCGAAAAAGGCAGGGGCAGCCGTTTCACGGTGGAAGTCCCCATGAATACGGCGGATGGCATTTCCGATGAAGAAAAGTACAAGCCGGAACGCCGTTTTGAACGGTCATTCTCGGTCATTGTGCTGGACGACAACGACATTCTTCTTTCGATGGTAAGGGATATGTACGCCCACTGTGGCATCCGTTGCGATGCGTGTGACAACACGGGTGACTTGATGGAGGCAGTACGCACACGAAATTATGATTTGCTGATTACCGACTTGAAAATGCCGGAAACCAACGGTTACGAGGTGTTGGAACTGTTACGTTCATCCGACATTGGCAACTCCAAGACCATTCCCGTAATCGTGGCAACCGCTTCCGGCAGTTGTACCGAAGAGGAATTGTTGGTACACGGTTTCACCGCCTGCCTGTTCAAGCCTTTCGATATGGCGGAACTGATAGATGTTTCAGAAAAATGCCTTTTACAGAAAACAGATGTGGAAGAATATCCCGACTTGTCCTCCCTGCTTGCCTATGGGAATAAAACTGCCATGCTCGACCGCCTGATAACCGAAACGGAAAAGGATATGCAAGCCATGAGGGAAGCCTTTGGACGACTTGACCGCAAGGCGTTGGACGAACAGGTACACCGCCTGCGCAGTTCATGGGCGGTAATACGTGCGGACGGACCATTATGGAAACTGCATGAACTTCTGCATCGTGATGAAAAATGTTCCGATGAAGAATTGCGCCATTCCGTAAACGGAGTGTTACGCATGGGTACGGCAATAATCGAACTGGCGAGGAAGGAAAAGAAGGAGGAAGTCAGATGAAAGTGTATGTGATTGAGGATAATCCCGTCTATAACGATTACGTCTGCAACCTGCTGAAAAAGGAGGGCTTCGACACGATGCAGGCATACCATCTTTCAACCGCAAGGAAACTGTTGGCAAAAGCGGAAGATGATGACATCGTGCTTGCAGACTTACGCTTGCTCGACGGTGAGAGTATCGACCTGCTACGCTGGATGCGTGCCAATGGCAAACGGCAACCTTTCATTGTAATGACCGATTACGCCGAGGTACATACGGCGGTGGAGAGTATGAAACTCGGTTCTTCCGACTATATACCCAAACGGCTGGTAGAGGACAAACTCGTTCCGCTTGTCCGTTCACTGCACAAGATGCAGGAAAAGAAGAAACACTCCCAAGTCCCCATCTTCACACGTCAAGGCAAGGCATACCAAGAAATCAAGAGGCGTGTCCGCCTTGTCGCTCCCACACGGTTGAGCGTATTGATACTGGGCGAGAACGGAACGGGCAAGGAGCATATCGCACAGCACATCCACGCCCAAAGCAAGCTGTCGGACAAGCCGTTTGTCCCGGTGGATTGCGGCTCATTGTCCCCGACGCTGGCTCAATCCGCTTTCTTCGGTCACAGGAAAGGGGCTTTCACGGGTGCTGACAACGACAAGACAGGCTATTTTGAGGAAGCCGACGGCGGCACATTGTTCCTTGACGAGGTGGGCAACCTCTCGTTGGAAACACAGCAGATGCTGCTCCGTGCCATACAGGAACGGCGTTACCGTCCCATCGGGGCAAAGGAGGACAAGACCGCCAATGTGCGGATAGTGGTGGCGACCAACGAGGACTTACAGAAAGCTGTAGCCGATAAACGGTTTCGGGAAGATTTGTTCTACCGCCTGAAAGAATACACGATAACAGTACCGCCATTGCGTGATTGCCAAGAAGACATACTGTCATTGGCGGAGTTTTTCCGTGAAACGGCAAACAAGGAGTTGGGACGCAACATTAAAGGCTTCACAGTCACCGCCCGTAACGCCCTGCTCACCTATCCGTGGCCGGGCAACGTGCGTGAATTGAAGCAAACCATTCAGACGGCGGTACTGCAAGCCCAAAACGATACCATAACCGTGGATGATCTGGAAATCGGCAGTGAACAAACGACCTTTCCTACCAGTTTTACATTAAGGAATGATGAGGAGGACAAAGAACGCATCCTGCGTGCCTTGAAACAGGCAAAAGGGAACAAGAAACTCGCCGCCAAGATGCTCGGCATCGGCAGATCAACGCTGTATAACAAGCTGGACGAATATGGATTGAACGAAGAAAACTGACCGGATATGCCTGCAAATGAAGATAATTCGCTATCTTTGCGGCATATTTAAGAGAAAAGCAGGCGACTGGGAAGCCATTCGCCGATGATATATAGACATAAGACCGCAAGGCGTTTCTGATGGGAATCTGGAAAATTAACATCGAAAGAAAACATTGCGTGATTGCTTATGCTATGCCTACGCATAGCGTGCATTCACCTATTTTCTTTCAAGGCATTCCAGAGCCTCCATCAGAAGTAGCGTGGATTGCACGCTACTTTTTTTGCCTCGCCGCAAACGATAAAAAGGAAACCATTATGGGAAAGGTACAGATACTTGCCATACTTTCGATGGACGGATGCCTTTCGGAGCTGAACCCTAAAAAACGGTTGTTCAGGAGCCCCGAAGACTACGGTATGGAGGAGATACGGGGCAAAGCCCTTTACAGGCTGACACCCGACTACACCATTTCGATACTGCAAGACCAGCGGGAGAAAGAGGACGACACCTGCTATCTGCTGGAAGCGGATGCAAAGACAGTGGGATATGCCAACGGGCTGATACGGATGAACGCGGTGGATGAGATCATCATCTATATCATGCCGTGCATCATCGGAACCGGCGACCACTTTTTCAAGTCCGGCCTGTTCCCGACTGACTGGACATTGGCGGAGAACCGGAAATATGGTGGCGGCATAATCCGCCTGACATACCGGAGAAACAGGAAACGCCGTTGAGATACCGATGTGTCCGGCCTGTGGACACATTTTTAAGGGATGCGTGCCCGAAAAATGCACAGATGCCCAAAGTCTGGACACATTTTTCAGAGGCAAAAATCCGGGTTAAAAATATTTTTCAACCTTATACAACTGTAAGCCAGTGTGATACCGAATCATACCGGCTTTTTTCCTGCTTGTCGGTGAACACTTTGCACTATCAGTATATGTGCGCACACTGACAATCAAGTGTTAAACCCTCAAACAGGAAAAGAAAATGAACTACCTCATACTGGCGGAAACCGAGTTTTTCGCCCTGATAAACGGAGCCGGGAACGGCAACAACATGGAAGCTGCCTATAACGGCTTTGTGGAATCGGTCATATCACTGTGCTACGGGAACGGCAATAGTGCAGATGCCGCAATCGCAATGGCTTACGCCGAAAACGAATTGCAGCACCATCATACACTGTATGAAGATTCAGAGAACAGCGTGAATCTGTTTGTCCGCAAAGCCCTCTCCTTCATACGGAAGATGCAGAAACACGCTGCCGCAGACCACATCCAAGTGCCACCACTATCCGCTATCCGTACCTCCACCAATAACACGACCGAAAACCCGGCCTCGCCCCTGCAATGGACGGGCAACGCCATCGACCTCGTGGAACTTATCTACGGCATCAATGAAATGGGCTGTATCAACAACGGTGAAATGCCGCTCAAACAGCTTGCCCCGCTCCTGTACCGGATATTCGGCATCGAAGCCAAAGACTGCTACCGTTTCTACATCGACATCAAACGCCGGAAGAACGAAAGCCGCACTTATTTCCTTGACAGGATGCAGGAGAAACTCAACCGAAAGATTCTGCGTGACGAGGAGCTGGAACGGATGAGAAGATAGTCTGTACCATAGACAAGACAGAGGGTGACGGGGTGTCATCCTCTGATTTTTTATAGGCTATCCATGCCATGCAGATACTTTTCTCCATCTATTCGCCCGAAAGCCAGCGAAAAACACTACATTTGCATTTACGTTACAGATTCATATATGATTATAGAAAACCTCGATATAGTAAAACGGCTGATTGACGAAAAGGAAAACGGGCAGGTGGAGTTCAAGGAAACCACCGGTCAGTTGGAGCGCGGCATGGAAACCCTTTGCGCCTTCCTGAACGGGAACGGCGGCACGGTGCTGTTCGGTGTGAACGACAAGGGAAAGATTATCGGACAGGAAGTGAGCGACAAGACCAAACGGGATATGGCGGAGGCCATCAACCGACTGGAGCCGGTAGCAATGGTACGAATATCTTATGCTCCACTGCCGGACAGTGAGAAGAAAGTAATTATTTTCCGTGTTGAAGATTCAACGCTCAACCGTCCGTTCTGCTATAAAGGGCGACCCTATATGCGTGTGGAAAGCGCGACAACAACGATGCCGCAGACTGCATATAATGACTTGCTGTTGCAGCGTGACGGTAACAGATACCGCTGGGAACTTTTAGAGAACAGAAACCTAACCTTGCAGCACTTGGACACCAACGAGGTGTTGAAGACAGTAAGGTTAGGTATAGAATGCGGCCGTCTGCCGGAGGATACAGGTACTGACGTTCCTGCCATATTAGGGAAGTTCGGGCTATTGAAAGACGGGGTGTTGAACAATGCGGCAGCCGTGCTGTTTGGAAAACATGAGGATATGGAATATCCCCAATGCCTGCTCCGGTTGGCACGTTTCAAGGGCACGGACAAAACTGTATTCATGGACAGCCAACGCATTCAGGGGAACTTTTTCCAACTGCTCAACGCGGCAATGGCATTTATATTCAAGCATCTTTCCTTGTCCGGCACAACCGACACATTGGAACGGGAGGAGCATCTGACCATCCCCTACAAGGCGATAAGAGAAGGAGTGTTGAACAGCCTTACCCACAGGTCGTACAAAGAAGCCGGCGGTTCGGTGGGCATAGCCATTTATGATGACCGCGTGGAGATAGAAAACCCCGGCACTTTCCCGCCCGACTGGAATGCGGAGAAAATGAGGTCAGAGCATGAATCGAAACCACAAAATCCATTGTTGGCCAATGTCCTGTACAAGCGGAAGGTTCTGGAAAGCTGGGGACGCGGCATAGGACTGATGATGTCCGAGTGTCGCAAAGCCGGATTGCCCGAACCTGAATACAGGATATGGGCGGACAGTGTAACGCTGATATTCAAATGTGAGGTTACAAACCGACCAAGCACCGACCAGGCACCGACCAAGTACCGACCAAGCACCGACCAAGTCCTTGCTTTGGTGAAAATACTGAATGAGCGTGAGTTGTCCGTAAAAGAAATAATGGAGGCATTGGAACTGAACCATCGCCCCACATTCAGGACAAACTACTTGCATCCTGCATTGAATGAGGGCTATGTCATACCATTGTATCCGGAACAGCCGAGCCATCCGAAACAGAAATACCGCCTTACAGAGAAAGGCTTGGAATTGTTGAAACAGCAATAGGCATGGCGAAAAAGAAGAAAAAACAGCAGGGGCACTATTGCCGTATCTGCGGCGACTACAAGGCGAACGAGAAGTTCAGCGGCAAAGGTCACGCGCAACATATCTGCAAGAGTTGCATGTCCGCCATGCGCAGCGGCAAGAATCCGGAGGATATTCTGCCGGAGCCGTTGCCCGTGAGCCGTGAAACGACACGTTTCAAGAAACTGGACAAAGAGGGAAAAGCCGTGTTAAAAGCGTTTATTTCCGAAGTGGTAACCGAATACTGGCAGGAAAACAGACAGATACCGTTTGCGGAAAGTTTTTCCGAACTTAAAAAGTATATTATCGGAACCTATGATGAGGAATGCGGCATACTCCTGAAAGATGACGCGGAACTGAAGACCTACTTTCAGACCCATACGATAACGACCATAAACAAACTGCTGAAAGAAGAGAATCCGAAAAACGAAGGGTAAAGATAACCGGCGGAACAAGGTATCAAACTTGCCCCGCCCGTTTTTGTCGCCTACCGGTTATTTCTGCTGCAACAGATGTTTCAGATTTTCGTCACCCGCGATACGCTCCAGCTCGTCTTTCACGATCTGTTTCACCTCCTCCTTGATGCGCCTGTAATTCGCCTGTACCGTTTCTTTCATGCAGTCGTTGCCGTTTTCGTCAGTAAAATCGGTAATGACGGGTATCGGCTTGTAGGCTTTCTCCTCGCGCTTCACCTTCCCTGCATCCACGACAATCTCACAGTGGAAAATCTTCTGCTCGATACGCTCGCCATAGTTGTCGGACACCGAACCGACAAACATTCCCTGTGTCAAGCCGGAAATCTTGCTCGGCGGGATAAGCGCGTCCATCTGCGTGTTGATGGAGGTGGAAACATCCTGCCGGTTTATGGAGATGGACTGCCGCTTCTGCAACACCTTTCCAAACCGCTCCGAAAGCGTCTTGGCGGTATCGCCCACCACCTGACCGGAGAAGATGTTGCCTACGGTATTCATCACCACGGCGGCCTCCTTGTCACCGTAGTCACGTTTCAACTGCGAGAAGTCCTGAAATCCCAGACACACGGCAACCTTGTTGCTTCGCGCGGTGGCGATAAGGTTGTCCAGCCCCTTGAAGTATATAGTGGGTAGCTCGTCGATGATGACCGATGACTTCAACATACCTTTCTTGTTGATGAGCTTGACGATACGGGAATTATACAGACCGAGAGCCGCCCCGTAGATGTTCTGACGGTCGGGGTTATTACCCACACAGAGTATTTTCGGTTCTTTCGGATTATTGATGTCCAGCGTAAACTCGCTGTCCGACATCACCCAATAGAGCTGTGGGGAAATCATACGTGACAACGGGATTTTCGCCGATGCGATCTGCCCCATCAACTGCTCGGCTGCCCCTCCGAGCCATGCGTCCATGAACGGTGAAAGATAGTTCTCCAGTTCAGGATAAGAGGTCAGAATCGGGAAAATATCCTCGTAACGGCGGTTCAGGAACTCGATGGCATGGGGGAACGTGCAATACTTGCCATTCTGAAAAATTTTGAGATACCAGATGATAGCCGCGAAGAGAATGATTGGCGATTCCACAAAGAAGTCGCCCTGCTTCTGCACCCAACTTTTATTTAAGTTGAGCATAATAGTATAGGCACTCTCGTAAGCGTCCGTTATGTCCTCCATGAAATCCGGGTGAATGGGATTACAACGGTGCGAGCGTCGCGGGTCGTCAAAGTTTATCACGTAGAACTTCGGCTTCACCTTGTAGCCCTCCGGGTGGTTCAGCAGATGGTTATAGGCAATAGTCGAAAGGTCAGGATACTTGAAGTCGTAGATGTATTGACTAAATCCCTTCTCAATCTGCTGCTTGATAAAATTATTTACAACCGCGTATGACTTCCCGCTGCCCGGCGTACCCAACACGATGGACGCCCGAAAGGGATTAACCACGTTGATCCAGCCGTTGTTCCAACGTTTCTTGTAATAGAAGCGTGTGGGCAGATTGACCGAATACTCGCTTTCGATGAGCCGTGTCTCCTGCATGAAGCTCTCGTTCTCGTCGTTGAACACATCGTCCATCAGGTTGTGCTTCAACAGGCGGCTCATCCACAGACCGCCCATCAGCAGGCAGACATAGCCCGCCGAGAGGGTGAAGATGTACAGCCCGGCGATAGCTTCCACCGGCAGCGGCAACACCAGTATCCACCAGTTGAGGAAGAACAGCACGAACCCTGCGGCAAGCATCGTCCATATCTTTTCCCAAGTGATTTTCTCCCCTTTCACGCCTTTCGTCCCCAGACAGGACAGGGCAAGCAGGAGGACGGCGAACAGCTTCGTGTAGAGGATAGTACGGAACAGCCCCGCCGTGCGGTCGAAGTTCATCAGTATCCTGTCCACCACGCCGATGTCCACACCCCACAGCCGTATGGCTTCGTAGCAGAACCAGTACACGTTCATGACCACTAAAATAATACTCACGGCACGCAGGAAATCCATGATTTTCGCCAGTGCCCTCAAATCGTCTTCTTGTGACATAAATTGAAAATTTTTGATTGTTCGTTGATACTTTGTTTACATTCCCAAGCCCTTGCGTCTCTTCTTTTTTCTCTTGCGCTGCATCGCCCGGATAAAGGCTTCCTCCTCGGCATCCACAGCCGGACCCTCGGGTGAAAGCAAGCCGACACCGCCAACCGTGTTCTCATAATCCGGAGCGGTCTGCCCGTGCTGTTCCTCCCCGGTTTCCAGCGGAATGGACAGTGGAATCGGCGGCTGTCCGGCGTAAGGCAGCGTGAAATGTTCCTGCAAGGCATTGGCCGAAAGTTCCTTGCCCATGCGAGAGCCGTTCAACACGCATCCCGTGCGGTGGTCGATGAACGTGGCCCCATAGATGCGCCCTTCCTCCGTGTAACGCAATATGGTGTCGATGCCCTTGGCTTTGAGCATGGCGATGAACTTTTCCTTGTCATACGTTGCGGCAAGTACGGAAAGGACGGTGCGCTTCGTCATGTCGGCGAGCTTTTTATCCTTGACCTCTTGCTTGGAGCGAACAAACTTCCTTTCTACGGCTTCATAGCCGACAGCCTTTCCGAAAAGTGAGGATTTGAACGGGTTGCCTACCTTATTGCCGGCATCGTCCGTAGCGGAGTACACCAATCCATAATACTCACGCCCGCGCACATTGCCCCGCACTTCCTCCACCGTCACATTATACAAGGAAAGAAGGGCGCGGTATTCGCCCATCGTCTGGAAACGGTACTGCTTGTTGAGAGCCTTGACCGTGTTCCCCACCTGCCTCTTCACATCGCCAGCCGAAGCGTCCACCTTGTGCAGCGGCGTGTCAAGACGTGGTTTCCTCCGCTCCGCATCGTGAAGCCCGTACTTCCGTTCCAGCTCGCGGGTTATCTGCTTGCTCCGGTAGAAGTTATTGCGCATGTCTATACTCCTGCCGTTCCCGTCCACCCTGACCGTCACGATATGCAGGTGGTGGCGGTCGATGTCCTCGTGCTTGAAAACAAGGTAAGGCTGGTTGCCGAACCCCATCTTTTCCAGATACTCGCGGGCGATGTCCTGCAATTCCGTGTCGGTCAGCACATCCTCGGGATGCGGATTCAGCGAGATATGCACCACCGGCTTTTCCACTTTCATCTGCGGCGGCAGGAAGGTGAGAAAGCCCTCCATCGCCTTGTTGATGTCCACCGTCCCCGTGCCGTCATTGAAGATGCGGTTGGTGGTAAGCAGCCTGCCTTTCGCTTCGTTAATCTTCTCCCCGTTGTAGGCGAGTGCGCCGTACAACGAGTTCCCTACACTGATTTTTGCGACCATTTCGCCTCCATTTGAGTTTCACTCTTCTTCAAACGCGACTCGGCAGAGTCCAAACCAGTTTGGCTCTGCTCTCGCTGCTCTTTCAGTTCCCTTGAAAGTTCCACAATCTCACGGCTCAATTTCACGAGTTCCACGGTCTGTTGCTCCAGTTTGTAGAGCAACGCCATCGCCTTTTTCTCGGAGAAATGGCAGCGCAACTCCTTCACGACTTGGTTGTAGTTCGTGCCTATCGCGCGGAACTGCGCATGAAAATCGGACAGTTTGGTGTAGTAATCCACCAACGTCTTGTCCACTTTCAGCACCTTGAACGGCTGCCCGAAGAAGTGCGCCTTGATGAAAACCGACTTGGCGTAAACGCCCGACTTCTCGAACATGGCGAGGAAACGGTTGTGTTCCTCTTCATTGAAACGGATGGTGTAGCGATGCACCGCCGGATCGAGTTTGGGATTTCTCCCGGTCTTGTTCTTTCTTTTCTCACTCATATAATTTGGATTTAGCGGTTTGACGGCATAAGCCGCCGCTTAGGGGCACAGCCACCGCAGGTTTGAAAGGCTTCCCGACTTCGGAGGGGAAGCCCGCCCCCCGGGGGCAAGGCGTTTTCATGGCTGCTCAAAATGTTTTGAGCGGCTGAAAACATACCTTGCTATGTTCAGGCGAACATAAAAATCCGCCTTCGGACGGATTGGGGGAATGCCTTTCAAACTCCGGGCTGCGCCACCTGCGGCGTACCCTGCCGTTCGGGTGCAAAGTTAGGGCGATAAAGCCATGTATGACAGAGGTGTAAGTGTGCCAGATAGTGCCAACCGGCGCAACATGCTGCCACTTGCCGGAGAAGTGATGCAGATTCAAAAATATCATTGTTTATTTGCAGCGTGATTCAAGAAACGAACGATTTGAAGATATGAGAAACGGAACATTAAAATACCCGCAAAACCGCTTCGTCAAGCATTTGCCGAAACGGATTTCCAAACAATCGGCAATTCGGTTGTCCGACGATTTGGTGAAGTATGGATTCAATGACTTCATGACGCAATGCCGTCATTCACCGTTTGTCCGGTGCAACGTTTCACCACAGAACCGGATACGTGACGACCCGCCGGCGCGTGTAATCACGGAAGCGGATGGCGCGACAGCCAAATCCGCAAGGAAACAGAAAATTCAATCATCAACAATTAAAACAAATGGAACCATGAACAAGGAAATCTTCGTTGCATTCGCAACACAAAAAGGAGGCATCGGCAAATCCACCGTCACGGCACTTGCCGCCAGCTACCTCCACAACGTGAAAGGCTACAATGTCGCCGTCGTGGACTGCGACGACCCGCAGCACAGCATCCACGGCCTGCGTGAGCATGAAACGGGACTCATCGACAGCAGCACCTATTTCAAGGCTCTCGCGTGCGACCATTTCCGCAAAATCAGGAAGAACGCCTACACCATCATCAAAAGCGATGCGGTGAACGCCCTCGACGACGCTGAAAGAATGGTTGCCGCCGAGGATGTGAAACCCGATGTGGTGTTCTTCGACATGCCGGGGACACTCCGGAGCAACGGCGTGATAAAGACGCTCTCGCAGATGGACTATATCTTCACACCCCTTAGCGCTGACCGTTTTGTCGTGGAGAGCACCCTGAAATTCGTCACGATGTTCCGCGACAGGCTGATGACGACCGGACAGGCGAAGACAAAAGGACTGTACCTGTTCTGGACGATGGTGGACGGCAGGGAGCGGAACGACCTGTACGGCATCTACGAGGAGGTGATTGCCGAAATGGGCTTCCCGGTGCTTTCCACCCGCCTGCCCGACAGCAAGAAGTTCCGCCGCGACTTGTCGGAAGAGCGCAAGAGCGTGTTCCGCTCGACCATCTTCCCAATGGACACCTCCCTGTTGAAGGGGAGCGGCATCCGTGAGTTTTCCGAGGAGATAAGTGACATCATCAGACCGCAGTGAGCATGGGCAGCAGGAAAGTGAACACGGAAGGCATCGACGAGGAGCTGTTGCTTGCCTCCATCGGGCGGCGCACCCTTGACGGGACATCGCGCCCCACGCAGGAAGTTCCCGTAGCACCGGCCGGAGAAAGCACCGCCGTACCGGAGCCGCCACCCGCGCCACCCGTGACCCGGGAGAAAGCGCAGAGGGACGGCATCCGCCGGAAAAGGCCGGAAGAGGACTATAATGAGCTGTTCCTGCGCCGCAACGAGATAAAGACCCGCCAGTGTGTCTATATCAGCCGCGATGTTCACGGTAAAATCCTCAAGATAGTGAACGATATCGCCGGAGGGGACATCTCGGTAGGCGGCTATGTGGATACCGTGTTGCGCCGGCATCTGGAGCAGCACAAAGAGAGAATAAACGAATTATACAAAAAACAACGTGAAGATTTGATTTGAATATGATAAAGGAAAAGAACCCTAAGAGAAGATTGCCGCAACAAGGCGGTAACGGTATGTTTGCCCAAGTGCAGACGAGTGTGGAGATTACATCGTCCATTTCAATCCATGGCAAATGCAGCGAGAAAGAGTATGAACGGCTGTTCATCCGAGAACCCGAAGTAAAGGCGCGTGAGGGGAAGATGGCGTATGTGCGCCCGGAGTTCCACGAACGCATCATGCGCATCACCCGCGTGATCGGGCATGACAGGCTGTCTCTGTCCGCCTACATCGACCATGTGCTTGCGCACCATTTCAAACAATGCGAGGAGGCGATAAAAAGCCATTACGCAAAGAATTACAATCCGGTATTTTAACCATCAAAAAGAAACATGAAAAGAAAAAAGAATGATTGTCGCGCCTTCCTGAAAAAATCAGGCTTCAAGGCAAGGGACGGGAAACAGGTGTACATCAGCAAGGATATTCATGACAAGATAGCCATGATTGTCCGCCTGCTTGGTAATGGAGAAGTCACGATTGCCGATTTCACCGAGAACGTGGTAAGGGAATACCTCCGTACCCACCGTGACGAGCTGAACCGTATGTTGAACGCAGTCCCCAAAGTAGAACTATGAGCATGACGATGATTCTGCTGGCCGTATCGGTCGGCTGCAACCTCTGGTTCCTGTTCCTGCTACTCTATGACCGCATTATGGACACAAAGATTGCCCGTTTCTTCAAGGGCATTGTGAAAGTATGGAGGTCGTTGGAAGAAACGGAAAAAGGGCGGCAAACGGCACATACCAAACTTCCTGCGAGTGACAATGACATCATGGGCAAGAGCCGTTTCAAAATGGCATCAACCCGGACAAACGCTGCCATACCGGTGCAGGAAGCTGCCATTTCGGAAAAAGGCATTGAGCTGTCGGAGGAAGAGGCTACTTTTGACGACGGAAACAGGAAAGCCGCCACCCATTCCACACAAGTCCCGGAGGACAAGCTCGAAGAAACCTTCACGAGCATGACACCGGAGGAGATGGAATACGGGGAAGACGAGCCGGAGGACGACGCTTCGGACGCACCTCGGGCATCGGGAAGCAGTTTTGACGAGATTGACGATGCGGTAAGGACAGCCAAGAACCCGGAGGCGACCCGTACAGAGCGTGAAAAGGCGGCAAAGGTCTTCGCCGACATGGAAGGCACGGAGCTGTACGACAAAATGATGGAAGGCTCCTCGGAGATAGCTGTCCGTATCAAGGGGCTTATCGAAATCCGGCTGAAGAAGCCTAAAAAGGAGTTCGTCGTGCCTGACAACATCGAGGAGTTCGACATCCGCAACTATGTGTAACGACAACTAAAAAAAGAAATGGAAATGAAAACGTAAAACGACACCCATGCGGCGAGGAAGCGCAAGGCGCATCCGGTTCGCAACGGACAGCCCAAGTCCGTGGAAACAAACGGGCATACCACTGAACCAAAGAAAAGTAATCAAGTATCAACCGCCCGACAAAGGACCATCCACTCTTTCGACGGCACAAAACAAGAACATTTTATGAACAAGAACATCAAGAACGCTTTGACAAGCAAGAAATCAATCCTTTCAGCGACACTTGCCATCGCCGCCACCGTCTCCGTTTTCGCACAGGGCAACGGTCTGGCAGGCATCACGGAAGCCACCTCTATGGTCACCAGCTATTTTGATCCGGGCACTAAGCTCATTTACGCCATCGGCGCGGTAGTCGGGCTTATCGGAGGCGTGAAAGTGTACGGGAAATTCTCTTCGGGAGACCCCGACACGAGCAAGACTGCCGCCTCATGGTTCGGAGCCTGCATCTTCCTGATTGTAGCCGCCACCATCCTGCGCTCGTTCTTCCTTTAATATGATAATGTATGGCTGAATACCCGATAAACAAGGGTATCGGCCGTCCGGTCGAGTTCAAGGGACTGAAAGCCCAGTACCTCTTCATCTTCTGCGGAGGTCTGCTCGCTCTCTTCGTCCTGTTCGTCATCCTCTACATGGTCGGCATCGGCCAGTGGATATGTATCGGCTTCGGTGCGGTATCGTCCTCCGTCCTCGTATGGCAGACCTTCGCGCTGAACGCCCGGTACGGCGAACACGGGCTGATGAAGCTGGGAGCTGCACGGAGCCATCCCCGATACCTTATCAACCGGCGGCGGATCACCCGATTATTCATACGGAAACGAAAGGAAGAAACAAAATGAGAAATACATCGAAAATGACGACACTGGAAAACAAGTTCCCGCTGCTGGCGGTGGAACACGGCTGCATCATCTCCAAGGATGCCGACATCACGGTAGCTTTCGAGGTGGAACTGCCGGAGCTTTACACCGTGACGGGTGCGGAGTACGAGGCGATACACGGCTGCTGGTGCAAGGCTGTCAAGGTGCTGCCGGACTTCTCCGTCGTCCACAAGCAGGACTGGTTCATCAAGGAACGGTATAAGCCGGAACTGGATAAGGACGGGATGAGCTTCCTCTCGCGGAGCTTCGAGCGTCACTTCAACGAGCGTCCGTACCTGAAGCACACGTGCTACCTCTACCTGACCAAGACGACAAAAGAACGTAACCGGATGCAGAGCAACTTCAGCACGCTGTGCCGGGGGCATATCATCCCGAAGGAACTGGACGGGGAAACCGCCGCGAAGTTTCTGGAGGCAACGGAGCAGTTCGGGCGCATCATGAACGACAGCGGTTTTGTCAGGCTGCGCCGCCTCTCCACCGATGAGATTGTGGGGACGGACGGCAAAGCCGGACTGCTGGAGCGGTACTTCTCGCTACTGCCCGAAGATAACGCCACGTTGCAGGACATCGAGCTTTCGGCAAGGGAAATGCGCATCGGCGACAACCGCCTGTGCCTGCACACCCTTTCCGACGCGGAAGACCTGCCCGGCGCGGTGGCGACAGACACCCGTTACGAGCGGCTGTCCACCGACCGCTCGGACTGCCGCCTCTCCTTCGCTTCCCCCGTGGGGCTGCTGCTATCCTGCAACCACATCTACAACCAGTATGTGATTATCGACAACAGCGAGGAGAACCTGCAGAAATTCGAGAAGTCCGCCCGCAATATGCAGTCGCTCTCCCGCTATTCGAGGAGCAACAGCATCAACCGCGAGTGGATAGACCAGTACCTGAACGAAGCCCATTCCTACGGTCTGACCTCTGTACGGGCGCACTTCAACGTCATGGCGTGGAGCGACGATGCGGAGGAACTGAAGCATATCAGGAACGATGTAGGAAGCCAGCTTGCAAGCATGGGGTGCGTACCCCGCCATAATACCACCGACTGCCCGACGCTCTACTGGGCAGCCATGCCCGGCAACGCGGCGGACTTCCCTGCGGAGGAGAGTTTCCACACCTTCATCGAACAGGCGGTGTGCCTCTTCACGGAGGAAACCAACTACCGCAGTTCGCTCTCGCCTTTCGGCATCAAGATGGTGGACAGGCTCACGGGGAAACCGCTGCACCTCGACATCAGCGACCTGCCGATGAAACGGGGCATCACGACCAACCGTAACAAATTTGTGCTGGGTCCTTCGGGCAGCGGCAAGTCCTTCTTCATGAACCATCTCGTGCGCCAATATTACGAGCAGGGTGCGCACGTGGTGCTGGTGGACACCGGAAATTCCTACCAAGGGCTGTGTGAAATGATACGGCGTAAGACGAATGGGGCCGATGGAGTGTATTTCACATACACGGAGGAAAAACCCATCAGTTTCAACCCGTTCTACACCGACGATTACGTGTTCGACGTGGAGAAGAAGGACAGCATCAAGACGCTGCTGCTGACGCTATGGAAGTCGGAGGACGACAAGGTGACGAAAACGGAGAGCGGGGAACTGGGCAGTGCCGTGAGTGCCTATATCGGGCGCATCAAGGCAGACCGCACCATCGTCCCCTCGTTCAACACCTTCTACGAGTACATGCGCGACGATTACCGCAGGGAACTGGCGGAGCGTGACATCAAGGTGGAGAAGTCCGACTTCAACATCGACAACATGCTCACCACCATGCGGCAATATTACCGGGGCGGGCGTTACGACTTCCTGCTCAACTCCACGGAGAACATTGACCTGCTTTCCAAGCGGTTCATCGTTTTCGAGATTGACAGCATCCGCGACAACAAGGAGCTGTTCCCCGTGGTGACCATCATCATCATGGAAGCCTTCATCAACAAGATGCGCCGGTTGAAGGGCGTGCGCAAACAGCTGATATGCGAGGAGGCGTGGAAGGCGCTGGCATCGGCGAACATGGCGACCTACATCCAGTACCTCTACAAGACGGTGCGCAAGTATTTCGGGGAGGCAATCGTGGTGACGCAGGAGGTGGACGACATCATCAGCTCACCAATTGTCAAGGAGAGCATCATCAACAACTCGGACTGCAAGATACTTCTCGACCAAAGGAAATATATGAACAAGTTTGATACCATACAATCCTTGTTGGGGCTGACGGAGAAGGAGAAGTCGCAGATACTCTCCATCAACATGGCGAACAACCCTTCAAGGCTCTATAAAGAAGTGTGGGTCGGACTTGGCGGCACGCAGTCGGCGGTCTATGCCACAGAGGTGAGCACGGAAGAATACCTCGCCTATACGACTGAGGAAACGGAGAAGGTGGAGGTGTACCGTCTGGCGGAACAGCTGGGCGGCGACATCGAAGCCGCCATCCGGCAACTTGCCGAAAGGCGGAGAAACAAGCAATAAGCAATCAATAACCAGTAAAACAGATTTATCAACGAACTAAAAAAGAAAAATGCGTATGAGTGTATCAAGAATGAAAATGCTGCAAGTCAGCAAGTGTTTAATCGGGTTGGCGGTCATGGCGCTGCAATCCTGTGAGACAGCGGACAACTGCCGCGACCAACTGTGCGGGAACTGGGAAAGCGTGGAGGGCAAGCCCGACGTGCTTATCTACAAGGAGGGCGAAGCCTACAAGGTGACGGTGTTCAAGCGGAGCGGACTGCGCCGCAAACTGAAACCGGAGACCTACCTCTTGCAGGAGGAGAACGGCAACCTGTTCATGAATACCGGCTTCCGCATAGATGTGTCCTACAACGAGGCAACGGACATCCTTACCTTCTCGCCGGGCGGGGACTATATACGTTCCGCAAAGAAAGCGGAGGACGATATGGAACATTCCGGATTGTCATTTTCCAAAGATATGGACGGGGCTTCGTTTTCGGAATTGAACGACATCTTCAAAGAGTACGATAAGAAATAATCAACCGCTAAATCCAAAGAAACATGAGAACAAGAATAACTCTTACCATCTGCCTGTGCCTGCTCCTCGCGGGCAGGGCAAGCGCACAGTGGGCGGTGATAGACCCGTCCAACATCGCGCAGAGCATCGTGAACACCTCCAAGAACGTGGTGCATACCTCGACCACCGCCACGAACATGGTGAAGAACTTTCAGGAGACCGTAAAGATTTACGAGCAGGGCAAGAAGTATTACGACGCGCTGAAATCGGTGAACAACCTCGTCAAGGACGCACGCAAGGTGCAGCAGACCATACTGATGGTGGGCGACATCACGGACATCTACGTGACCAGTTTCCAACGGATGATGCGCGACGACAACTTCACGGTGGAGGAACTCGGAGCCATCGCCTTCGGCTACACGAAGCTGTTAGAGGAATCCAACGACGTGCTGACGGAGCTGAAGAACGTGGTGAACATCACCACGCTCTCCATGACGGACAAGGAGCGCATGGACGTGGTGGAGCGGTGTTACTCCAAGATGAAGCGTTACCGCAACCTCGTGGGATACTACACCAACAAGAACATCAGCGTGAGCTACCTGCGTGCGAAGAAGAAAAACGACCTCGACCGCATCATGGGGCTGTACGGCAGTATGAACGAAAGATACTGGTAGCCTATGGAGTTCGACAACCTTCACCAGATTCTGCGCTCGCTCTATGAGCAGATGATGCCGCTGTGCGAGGACATGGCGGGCGTGGCGAAAGGCATCGCCGGGCTGGGCGCGTTGTTCTATGTCGCCTACCGGGTATGGCAGTCATTAGCGAGAGCCGAGCCGATAGACGTGTTCCCCATGCTGCGTCCTTTCGCGATAGGCTTGTGCATCATGTTCTTCCCCACCGTGGTGCTGGGCACGATAAACAGCGTCCTCTCGCCCATCGTGCAGGGCACGGCGAAGATGCTGGAGGCGGAAACGCTGGACATGAACCAATACCGGGAGCAGAAGGACAAACTGGAGCATGAGGCGATGATGCGCAACCCCGAAACCGCCTACTTGGTGTCCAACGAGGAGTTTGACAAACAGTTGGAGGAATTGGGTTGGTCACCTTCCGACATGGTGACGATGGCGGGGATGTATATCGAACGCGGGATGTACAGCATGAAGAAGAACATCCGCGACTTCTTCCGCGAGATACTGGAACTGATGTTCCAGGCCGCCGCCCTCGTGATAGACACCATCCGCACGTTCTTCCTCGTGGTGCTGGCGATACTCGGCCCGATAGCCTTCGCCATATCGGTGTGGGACGGCTTCCAAAGCACGCTCACGCAGTGGATATGCCGCTACATACAGGTCTATCTGTGGCTGCCCGTGTCGGACATGTTCAGCACCATACTCGCCAAGATACAGGTGCTGATGCTGCAAAGCGACATCGAGCGTATGCAGGCTGACCCGAACTTCTCGCTGGATTCGAGCGACGGGGTGTATATCGTGTTCATGATAATAGGCATCATCGGCTATTTCACCATTCCGACGGTGGCGGGCTGGATTATCCAAGCCGGAGGCATGGGCAGCTACGGGCGCAACGTGAACCAGACTGCCGGACGTGCCGGAGGGTTCGCGGGCAGCGTGGCGGGTGCAGCCGCAGGCAATGCCGTGGGACGCATCGGCAAGCTGCTGAAATGAACATGACGGGGCGTGTATCCCTTGTCGCCGACTCGACCGCCTCTTGTCGCCGACAAGCGGGAACCACTCCGGACACAACAGGAATAATAACGAATAACAATAAACCGAACAGAATAAAATGGAATTCAAGTCACTTAAAAACATCGAGTCATCGTTCAGGCAGATACGCCTGTTCGGTATCGTCTTCCTCTCGCTGTGCGCCGTGGTCACGGTATGGAGCGTGTGGAGTTCCTACCGCTTCGCGGAGAAACAGAGGGAGAAGATTTATGTATTGGACAACGGCAAGTCGCTGATGCTGGCACTCTCGCAGGACCTGTCGCAGAACCGTCCGGCGGAAGCGAGGGAGCATGTGCGCCGCTTCCACGAGCTGTTCTTCACGCTCTCGCCCGAAAAGAGCGCGATTGAACACAACGTGAAGCGTGCGCTGCTGCTGGCAGACAAGAGCGTGTATAACTACTACTCGGACTTCGCCGAGAAGGGGTACTACAACCGCATCATCGCCGGGAACATCAACCAGGTGCTGAAGGTGGACAGCGTGGTGTGCGACTTCAACGGCTATCCCTACCGTGCCGTGACCTACGCCACGCAGAAGATCATCCGGCAGAGCAACGTCACCGAGCGCAGCCTCGTGACCACCTGCCACCTGCTCAACTCGTCCCGTTCGGACGACAATCCCAACGGATTTACCATCGAGGGGTTCACCATCATCGAGAACAAGGATTTACAAACCATCAAACGCTGACAGGACATGAAGAAAATCAGGAAATCGCTGTGGAGTGCCTATTGGAAACTCCACGACAAGAAGAAAATGCTGGCGGCAAGGCTCAAAGGCTACTTGGACAGCTTACCGCCAAAGGCACATAAACGCATCGTGCTGGCAATGCTCGCCGCCTTCGCCACGCTTGCCCTCTACACCTTCGGCAAAGCCCTCTATGACATTGGCAGGAATGACGGCAGCCGTATGGTGACAGAACATGCCGGACAGGTGGGACTGTCCGTAAAGCCGGATAAGAACAACCATTTTACACCTAATTATAATAGTACGTATGGAACAGACGAAGATTGAGAACAATACAGGGGACAAGCCGGAAAGTACGGCTGCGCCCGACAGCGGTAAGCCGAAGAATGAACGCAAGCCGCTGACCGAAGCCCAACGGCTGAAACGGCAGAAGATGATAGTGCTGCCCGCCATGGTGCTGGCGTTCATCGGGGCGATGTGGTGGATATTCGCGCCCTCCTCCGACAAAGGGCAGCAGCCGGGTGTGAACGGCTACAACACTGAGATGCCCGATGCGGACAAGGAGAACCGGCTCATCATCGGCGACAAGGCGAAAGCCTACGAACAGGGTGCCATGGAGGAACGGCAGGAGAACCGCAGCCGCGCCATGCAGCAGTTGGGCGACCTGTTCGACCGCGAGGTGGCGGAAACGGACGGCGGCAGGGACTTCGACCTTGCCAATCCCGGCGGAAAGGAAGAACCGGAGAAGTCCGCACCGAAGACTATCCAATCCTCCGCAGCCGCCTACCGTGACCTCAACGCCACGCTCGGCAATTTCTACGAACAGCCGAAGAACGACAATGCGGAGATGGACGAACTGCTGGAGCGTATCGCATCGCTGGAATCGGAACTTGAAAGCGAGAAGGGCAAGGCATCTTCTATGGATGACCAAGTGGCACTCATGGAAAAATCCTACGAGTTGGCGGCAAAGTACATGGGCGGTCAGAACAACGGCAAGCCGGAAACCATGCAGGCGGCAGAGCCGTCTCCCATGCGGAAAGCCGGAAAGAATAGGGCGACCCCTGTCAGGCAGGTGGCGCATCAGGTGGTGTCCTCGCTCGGACAGCCGATGAGCAATGCCGAGTTTGTCGCCTCCTTTTCGCAGGAGCGCAACCGCAGTTTCAACACGGCGGTGGGCGTCACGACCGTATCGGACAGGAACACCATATCGGCGTGCGTCTATGGGGCGCAGAGCGTGACGGACGGGCAGGCGGTCAAGTTGCGTCTGCTGGAGCCTATGGCAGTGGCGGACAGAATCATTCCCCGAAATGCTGTGCTGGTAGGTGCTGCCAAGATTCAGGGCGAACGGCTTGGCATCGAAATCACCTCGCTGGAATATGACGGGACGATAATCCCGGTGGAGTTGGCGGTCTATGACACGGACGGACAGCCGGGCATCTTCATCCCGAACTCGATGGAGATGAACGCAGTCAGGGAGGTTGCCGCCAACATGGGCGGCTCGCTCGGCAGCAGCATCAATATCTCCACCAACGCAGGGGCGCAGCTCGCCTCCGACTTGGGCAAGGGGCTGATACAGGGAACAAGCCAGTACATCGCCAAAAAGATGCGTACCATGAAAGTACATCTGAAAGCCGGATACAGGGTCATGCTCTACCAAGACAGGAACTGAAAACAGAAAAAGTAACAACATCCAATTTTTATTTACCACTAAAATCCAAAGTAATGAGAAAAACAATCATGATGCTTGCCCTCGCTATGGGCATCGCGACTGCCAACGCGCAGGAGAATGTGACCGTTGGAGAAAACAACGGAAGTGAACAACAGACGGACGGACAACCGACCTTGACAAAGGAGGTCTATCCGCAGAAGGAGGCGGACGGCGACCTGTATCACGGGCTGACCAAGAAGCTGACCTTTGACCGCATGGTTCCTCCGCATGGCTTGGAAGTGACCTACGACAAGACCGTCCACGTCATTTTCCCCTCGGAAGTGCGCTATGTGGATTTGGGCTCGCCCGACCTGATTGCGGGCAAGGCGGACGGGGCGGAGAACGTCATCCGCGTGAAAGCTACCGTGAGGAACTTCCCGAACGAGACCAATATGTCCGTGATAACGGAGGACGGGAGTTTCTACACCTTCAACGTGAAGTACGCCGCCGAACCGCTGCTGCTCAACGTGGAGATGTGCGACTTCATCCATGACGGCGAGGCGGTGAACCGTCCGAACAACGCGCAGGAAATCTATCTGAAAGAGCTGGGTAGCGAAAGTCCCATGCTGGTGCGCCTTATCATGAAGTCCATTTACAAGCAGAACAAGCGTGAGGTGAAACACATCGGCTGCAAGCGTTTCGGCATCCAGTACCTTCTGAAAGGCATCTACACGCACAACGGGCTTCTCTATTTCCACACGGAAATCAGGAACCAAAGCAACGTGCCTTTCGATGTGGACTATATCACGTGGAAAATCGTGGACAAGAAGGTGGCGAAGCGTACCGCCGTGCAGGAGCAGATCATCCTGCCGCTCCGTGCGCAGAACTATGCCACCTGTGTGCCGGGCAGAAAGAGCGAGCGCACGGTATTCACGATGGCGAAGTTCACCATCCCCGACGGCAAGTGCCTCGTGGTGGAGCTGAACGAGAAGAACGGAGGCCGTCATCAGTCCTTCGTGATTGAGAACGAGGACTTGGTACGTGCGGGTACCATCAACGAACTTCAAGTGCGCTGACCATGAGAAAGCACATCGCAATCATCATCGCGTCGCTTGCCCTCTTCACGGGGCAGGCGCACGCCCAGCGGTGCCTGCCGAAGATGCAGGGCATCGAATTGAGAGCTAACCTTGTGGACGGTATGCGTTTAAGTGGCAACAATGGCGGTTACAGTTTCGGGGCGGCTCTCTCCACCTACACGAAGAACGG